>JAKFYM010000356.1 GCA_021730855.1 Bdellovibrionales bacterium | reverse complement strand
GACAACGGCTTGCAGCACTTATCGTCTTATGCATCTCGTAGTAGGTATCTTCCACCATTGGCCGCGGTCGATGCTTTCGCGGCGGGCACTTACCATGCTTGTGCTCTCACAGACAAAAAAGAAGTTCAGTGTTGGTTGATGTTTGAAGACGTCAATTTTTATGAGAGGGGGAAAACAAAGGTTCCGGAACTACAGCGTCCCACGCAAATTACTGCGGGCTATGATCACAGCTGTGCCTTGGCGGAAAACGGTGTGCAATGTTGGGGATCCAATCATTTTAAACAACTTAATGTGCCGGTCCTTCGTCGTCCCGCGTTCGTAAGCGCGGGTGGATACCAAACCTGCGCTCTGCACGAGCTAGGCGTTCAGTGTTGGGGCATCGATGATTATGTGCTGAATGTGCCAATCATGCATCGGCCAACGGCATTGAGTGTCGGAGCTTTTAATGCTTGCGCCATTGACAGTGGGCGTGTGGTCTGCTGGGGCAAAGGGTATGAGAATCCATCGACTTCTATTCCAGCTTTCCATAATCCAAAACTCATAAGCGTCGGGGCGGGAGGGGCGGCTTGCGTTCTAGACGATGAGGGAGTCAAATGCTGGACCAATTTCTTCACTGACGGTTCTAGCATGAACTTGCTTAGTCACTACCGTTGGATTCGGGTGCCTTCCGCACTTCAGTGGAAAAAATTGCCCGACGATTTTAGAGAAAATTCCGAAGCGTTTCGGCATTATTTTCATTTGGACCAGGCGGATCTTTTCTTGCGCATGGTAGCCGAGGAAAGCACTGGCGCTAGAGCCGCTTTTTTTCGCCAAATGGAAACCGTTTGGAAAAACAAATTTAGTTTCCAAGATCGCTCGGAGACACATTCTCAAGCGGCTTATTTTTTTATGAGCTTATGTGCTCCGGCCATTACGTCGATGAACTCCGCTTATTTCCTGGAAAACGTGGCTCCGCCCTTTCTACGCAGTTTAAGCGATATTGAGCAAGAGCTGGGTTTTTCCGGCATAGGTGGTCTTCCAGGCTCTGCGCTGAACCGAACAGTCGGGCTCGAACTGATGTATGGAGCCCTACTGACGCTGGAGCCATTTTTGTCTCAAAAGGAAAAAAGTCAGCAACAAGATGTTCTGCGGTTGCTGGAGAAAAGCTTACTTGATCCGATGGACAAAGGCAGAAGAGAAAACTTCCTGAGGGCTATGGAGAGTGTTTCTCCTTGGTTAGAAAATTTAAAAAATAGCGAAAAAACAGCTTTCTTGCCTGCGGTTCTGGACCAGGCCGCAAAATGGCTGGCACAAAAATAATTTAAAAGGAGGGTCTGATGTTTCTTTTCCTCACGATTGTCGCTTATGCCGGAATTTATGATTCGCCCATATTTTCTAATTTGCTAAGTGCGTACGGTGATTTGATCTGTGTTGCCCACGACCAGGGCATTTCTTGTCGTGGGTCATACACTTATGATCCTGTCGAATTGCCTGTTCGCAACCCAATTTCAGTAAGCGTTGGACAGAATAAGATTTGTGCGTTGGATGAAAACGGAGCCCACTGCTGGACTTGGGATCCAAATTGGTACGACGGTCTTAAGTATAAAAAAGAAACGCCCATTGAGGACTGGGCGATTCCCCAGCTAAAAAGCCCAAAACAAATTAGCGTGGGCAAAGAGGATGTCTGCGCCTTGGATCAGGACGGAGTAAGGTGTTGGAATTGGTTCACAAAACTCGAAACGGATTTGCCACCCCTTCGTCATCCTAAGATGGTGAGCTCCGGAGAAACACATGCGTGTGCCCTTGACGAGGACGGAGTCAAATGTTGGGGTGACAATAGTCTAGGGCAAACGACGGTACCAGCCCTAAGTCATCCGTGGCAGGTAAGTGCGGAGGACGGTTATACCTGTGCATTAGACGACAGTGGGGTCGTTTGTTGGGGTTATTACCCCTTCCGAGAAGTGCCGTACTACATTCACGAACCAACCTACCTGGGGGCCGGCAGGGGCAGTCAATGTGCGATTTATCCTAAAGGTTACGAGTGTTGGGGAAGTGGGGGATATAAAGATTTTCGTGTCGTGCTAGGCAGGATGGACAGGTTTGACCATGCAGAATTAGCCATAACCACCGTAAGCGGTGGCCCTGATAATAGTTACAGTTGGAATGAAATCTATTTTCTAACGAAAGAAGGGTTGTTGTGTTCGCGCCAGGGCCCCTATTGTGGTTTTCGTCAACCATTTCAATTCGAACGCCTGTTGTCTGGCCTGCAGCTTCCGTTAGAGCACCATCTGGCAAAGTACTATCATCAATTAAGCCAGCACAGTCCCCTGCCCGTAGCCAAACTATTTACCATGGCACAAAAATTTGCCGAGAATGAATTTGTTTATTCTGAGCGTAATCGATCCACAGAAGTTGCAGCTTATTTACATCTGCAGCTGGTGAAACCGGCGATTCAATCCAGAGATTCGGTGTATTTTCGCGACAAGGTCATTCCCGCCTACGAAAAGAGCATACATAGTATCGAAGAAGAGCTTGGACTTTCCGGAATTCAGGGAATTTCCCGTCGGGGGAGTTTAAACCGAAAGGTTGCGCTTTCTGTTCTGCTTTCTACCGTGACAGGCATGAACGACTTTCTCTCACCTGAGCGGCGAGGCACTCTAGTGTTGCGCGCTCTTGGCCAGGCAATTCAGGAGCCGGAAAATGATTCTAAGCTAGCCCTGGTATTGCAAGAAATAGAACGCTTTGCGCCGGTGTTTTCAGGGCTCTCCGCGAACCCTCGGTGCGCTTTTCTCGTGGAGACCGCCACTAAGGCAATGAATTGGCTGAAGGAGCATCTATGAATATCATGCTGATTTTTTTGTTTTCTATTTTTTTCATTGGCGCTAAAGCGAGAATGTACGCGCCAAGCCTAAGCGGGAAATAGGAATGGCCATCGCCAACGATTGCATCGCCGATGCCTTGCAATTAGCCTGGCTCGAGCGCTGGAACCAGAATCTGGATGCCGCCATGGGGGGGCTGGCCTCGGTGCAAGCGAAGGCCGGCTGGGAGGAGCTTTCTCCCGAAATCTTGCCAAGGCTTCCGCTGGACCAGCGTGCCCTCTATGGGGAGGCCGTGCTCCTCAAGGCATCGCTGCTACGGGCACAGGGCCAGCGGCAAAAATCCAGTGCCCTCCTGCAAAAGCTGGTGGTGAAAAATGATGCCTTGGCGGGTGGGCGCGGCTTTCGCTTGCTGTTCGAGCTTGGTCTAGACCATTGGATTGAGCACGACCTAGCGCGGGCTCTGGAGTGTTTTCTGCTGGCGGAAAAAAAGGCACGCACAGAGGAAGAAAAAATTTTCGCTATTTCCAATGTGCTGTGGTGCCTGGAAGCTTTGGACCTCGAGCGTGTGGCAGTGGAGAAGCGAGTGGAAGCGCAGCTCGAGGTCCAAAAAAAACGAGATTCCGTGAGCCATGTGCGCGAGCAGTGGCAGGCCTATCGGAGTCGAAAAGCTTTTTACCAGGAGCTGAAGCTCCCAAACGCGGAAGCTCGGGGACAAGCGCATTTTTTTCACGAGTGGGCGCGGGCTCTGCCCTATGTAGAGAATGCTGCTTATCGTCCTACGCTTCCCGATGGATATCTGTGGCAGGGCTCCTACCGCCTCCGCACCCTGGCTGGGCTGTGGGTGCCCTCCGACCATGGCAACCTTCGCGTGGGGGATGCCATCGATCGCCTCTATCTTTGGACCTGGCTGTGGATGGCTGAGCGCCTAGATCGGCAAAAAGTTTTTTATGTGCTGGAATCTCTTCTTGCCTACATCGATTTGGAAAAAGAGGGCAAAGAAAATCTCTTGCTCCTGCGCAATAGCCTGGAGTGGATTCTCTTGCTTGAGCCAAGCCTCGGAAGCCGCCTGCAAAAAATCCTCGCCCCCCTCCGCCGTCTCAAAGGCAGTCGCTATCCTTTGCTCGAGGCCGAGCATTTTTTGGTGCAGAGGCTCGCCCTCGGCGCCAATTCCGCAGACCTTTCCAGCTTAATTGCGCGCTTTCCGTCCTTCGC
>JAKFYM010000032.1 GCA_021730855.1 Bdellovibrionales bacterium | reverse complement strand
GAGACAGTTCTTCGCACCTTCTGGCACGAAACGGGGCACCAGATTGCACGAAAATTTTGGGATGATGCCGAGCCAAATGTGGAGTGGGCGAGAGCCGTGGCTCTAGATGGTAAGACGATTGCCGCTTATGCGGAAACGGCTATGACGGAAGGGATGTTGTACGAAGATTTCGCCGAGACCGTCACAGGTTATTTGTCGTCCGATGGGGGGCGGCTCGTTCCTGGACTGCGAGAGCATTTCCCGCAGCGGTTTGCCTTCTTGGATCGAGTTTTTGCAGTGCCGGCTCATTTAGATTTCAGCCGGGAGGTTTTGCAAGCAGAGGCCCGTGCGAGGAACCTGATTTTTCTGGCGGCAGGTAGTGGGGCAGGGGCGACGATCTGGGTGGCGGAAGAGCTAGGGCGCTAAGTGTGAGTTAAGGGCGATTGGAAAAATCGAACAACCACCTGGTGAGAGCAGCGCGGGTGGGTTCGGGTGACCGGGCTTGATCCAGGGCGCCTGGCCGGGGATTTTACCCTGCCCGGGCAGGGTAAAATAGTGGTGAGAATTTTCTCCCACTGGTTTCCGTCTCCTCAAAAAATTTTTCTGGAAATAAATTTTCACTTGACGACTCCTAAACACGGTTTATTTCGTCGACGCAGACCTTCCTGTTTTACGCGCTGCTCGGCGCACAAGGTTTCGCAATGGCGCGACTTCTCCTGCTCACAGAAGAAAAAACAATCCCGCGCTCGCGCCCGCCTCCCGGCGGGCCCGCCAGGTGCTTGGAAAATTCCGTGTTAGGGTGCTTCCAAATATCGGAGGCCCTTATGAATCTAAATCTCTTATCTCGATCAGAACGCGATTTGCACGAACGAGCTTTGCAAGCAGCTCATCTCTTTGCTCATGCCGAAAGATCTCTTCTTGCCACCATAGACGAGGTGGATCACTCGAGCTTTTTTCGAAAACTTGGGTTTCCGAGTTGCTACGCCTATTGCCGGGAGGCGCTAAAACTCAGTGAGAACGTGGCCGGAGTGCTGATCAATATTGTGCGGAAATCCAAAAAAGTGCCTGAACTAAAAGCGAGGGTGCTCGAGGGAAAGATCACCATTTCGAATGCCGGCAGAATCTCTTCCATTATCACGCCTGAGAACAAGCACGAGTGGTTGAAAAAAGCGGAAGAACTTCCGAAAGCAAAATTGGAGAAGGAAATCGCCAAGGTTTACCCAAGGGCGGCCGTGAGAGAGCGGGTTTCGCATATTTCCGAAAAGCGCCTAAAGCTAGAAATGGGCGTAGAGGAAGAGGTGATGGCGCTTTTTCGCCGAGCGCAAGATATCCAAAGTTCGAGAGAGAAAAAGGCCGTGAGTTTAGAGGAAACATTAAAAGCCGCGCTCGAAACTTACCTCGAGAAACACGATCCCTTAGAAAAAGCCAAGCGCCAGAAAAAAACTGAAGAGAAAAAAACCGAAGAAAAAGAAACCGATGACATACCGGCCCATATTCTTCATGCCGTCCACCGCAGAGACCAGGCCCAGTGCCGAGGGGAAAATCCTGACGGCTCCCGATGCCCGCAAAGGAGGTGGCTGGAGGTGCATCATGTGAAGGCTAGAAAAGATGGCGGCCCTCATACTCTAGAGAACCTCCTCACACTTTGCGGATTTCACCACCGGCAAGTGCATACCCTGCCCGGGCAGGGTAAAAAAGGCGTTCCTATGCATTAGAAATGCCGGTTCCGCCGCCCGGGGCAAAATCAAATTCTATTTACAAATCCCCTCAAGCGTGGTGATCCCAAACGACCAGGTGGTCACGCGGATCTCGGGCACCTTCGCTCCGGTATGAATGTTCTGGATATGCCATTTGTCTCCGCCCTTTTTCAGCAGAAAATCGCAGGACTCATAGCGCATCGTGATGCCATTGGCGAGGTAGCGGATGGTGAAACGACCTTCCTGGGTGGCGCGGTCGAGCAAACCATTCAGAAAAGCGGCATCGCGGCCCGCCACCTGAAGCAGGCTCACGCCAGCGGGCTTTTCAATGTCCCGCTGCCAGTAGACCACGCCTTCCACGGGTTCATTGGTGGCGTGGCGCTCGCCATAGAAGCCCGCCACCAAATTTTTTTCCAGCATCAGGCTCAGCGCCACATCGCCCATATTGCGGTCACTCGTGAGGTCGGCGAGCTTTTGCAGGGTAATGCCAGGAGGAACCGTGTCCCGACCAATGTCGGAGAGCACCCCCTCTTGCCAGAGGCCAGTTGCGGCCTGTGCGGCCATGGAAAATAACAATAGAAATACAGCAAATCCTTTTGCTTTCATCCATCACTCCTAGGGTTTCTCTCTATTTGGGAATTGTCGGTGTCTTCTTTAGTTTAGCTTTTACGCCGCACTCAGCCTAAAGAATTATCCTGACATTTTCACCTGCCAAGAGGGTTGCTCTGGTAAGCGCGATGGGCCGGCAGCAAGGGTCTTGAGGGAAAATTCTAGATCTGCGCTTCCGCGTGCTCCAGTAGCTGGGGCGCGAGCCGGCGACCGCCGATATCCTGGAAGGTCATGAAGCCGGTGGGCGAGGTAATGTTCACCTCAGAGATTTTTTCGTGGATCATATCGGCCCCGGCAAAGGAGACGCCGATTTCCTGCAGGAAAATCGCGAGGCGCCCGGCGATCTCGGATTCCTTTTTGCTCATGTCGCGTAAAATTCCGCGCCCGCCGCTGGCGATATTGGATTTGATCTCTCCCTCCGGCGGGAGCCGCACAAAGGATCCGATCACTTCGCCATTTAGGATAAAAATGCGGCGGTCGCCGGAGCGGTGGATTTCTTTCTGCAGCGGTTGCAGGAAAAAATAGGGGTCGGGGGAACGGGGGACAGGGAGCACGCTCACGTCTTTCCCGCCATGGCCGAGCCAGGGCTTGGTCACGGCTTCGCCACGCGGGAAATCGGCGGGCAGCGGGAAGCGCTTGCCAGTGGGCAGGAAAGTGGGGATGAGCTCTTCTTCTTTGAGATAGCCGCGCTCTACCCCTTCCCAGGGCAGCATTTTTTCGTGGTAGCGCAGGAGGATCGAGGGCTTATTGAACATCGGCACATTGTTCTCTTCGAGGGCGAGCAGCCAGCAGAGCGAGAGGTAGCTATTGTCGAAGGGAGGGTCCTTACGGATCCAGACGCCGTCGTAGGAATTGAGCAGCTGAGTCTCCTGGATGGTGTCGGTGGCAGGCAGGGAATGGTCGGCGCAGCCGGTGATGGCATCGGCCCGCAGGTGGATGCGGCCCTTCCAAAGGAAGAGATCCTCCGCCGTGGTCCAGTGGATGGTGTGCTGGCGGAGCAGGGCTTCGCGCACGATGGCGAGGCTCGTGTCGGTTTTTGGTTTGAGGCTGCGTAGCGAGTCGCCGATGATTAAAAAGTTCATAGGGTCACCGTTCTTTCATCCAGGAATTTCTCTTCAAATGCAAGGTCGCGCTCTGGGGGCGAACGCCGCACAAGATAGCGATCCAGCATCTGCACCACAAGGCAATTTTGCAGGAAGATGCGGCCAAAACTCTGGGCTAGGGGATCGCTCGTGTCTTTGGCTTGGAGTTCGGCCCGGCGGATTTGGGCCGGGTCGATGAGGCCGGTGGCGCGTAGGGAATCGCCCGAGAGAAATTCCGCGCCCAAGGCGCCGCAGGCCAGGAAGGGGGCGTTGAACTGTTTTTTGGGCGTGAAGGCAAAGGCCTGGAGCTCGCTCGCATAGGCCTTGCGCAGGATGGCTTTGTCCTGCAGGCCACGCACGAGGAAACTATCAGGCAGGCCCTGCGCGAACTCAAGCAGCGCCCGCGAAAGAAAGATTGGCCGCCCCTCGAGGGTGTTGGCCATCTCCATGCGGTCGCCCACCCAGTTGAGCACATGGGTGGGGAAATGAGTGTGCAGGAAATAGTTCTGCCACTGGGCGAGGGGCGAGAGGCCGGCATCGGGGGCCACATAGGAGAAAAGATCGGGCCGCTCGCGGCCGAGCAGGGAATCGAATCCGTCCCCCGCCCAGAGTTGCCCCAGGCTCTCCACCTGCGCGTAGAGCGGGTGCGCC
>JAKFYM010000340.1 GCA_021730855.1 Bdellovibrionales bacterium | reverse complement strand
TCGAGATGCACGATCCAGTTTTCAAGCGGCAAATCAAGAGCGGCCATGGCGGCGGGGAAGGTGTGGGACTCTAAGAGCAGAGGGCTGCCATGGTGGGCTTGGTCGATCGCGCCTGCTTCTAGGCTGAATGGCTGCCAGACTTGCCAGTGCAGCAGGGCTTCGGTGAGTAGGAAACGGGATTTGGGTTCGAATTCATCGGTGAAAAGCGAAGAGGACGAGCCCGTCTCGATCGCCGCGCCTCCGTGAAAACGGGCTTCGAGCGTTTCGGAAAAAAGATGACGAACGCGCACAAGGCCGGCCACTCCCACGAGCCGGCTCGAGGAGAGGGAATCGTCGGCGGAGAAGCCATAAAGCCCCGCTCTCCACTGCTTGCTGGTTTTCGCCATTGCGGGCGAAGCATTCAGGAGGGGAAAGAGAGCAAACAAGATTGTGAGCCAAACGATATGCACCATAGATTTTTCGGTTTTCTCGACGAGAAAAATGAGGGTTTTAGCCGAAATTGACTATGGTTCTAAGGGGAATTGGTTAGGAATCGGGTGTTTTTATAAAAGTCTAATGTTTCTAACGGCTTTTAGCGGCTTGGGAGGCGCAGTAGACGCGCCCAGTTAGGCAGCTTTGGCACCTCTTGCGATGCGCAAATCTGCTGGCCGGCTGGAGTCTGCAGCAACTCGATATATTCTGGCGGTAGCGTGTAGAGGCTCTGGCGGGGATAGATCCCGGGGCCGCTTGGGCCAAACACCAGAATGTCATTGGCTTGGTAGCGGGAAATCCCGGGCAAGAGGCGGATTGGATCCTCGTTGTAAAATATTTTTTGGCCGGCGGAAGTCTCCACCAAGGTGCCCTGGTAAGAAAGGGCATAGGCGAGATGCGCCGGTAAATTATTTTTATTTGCGTGGACAAAACAATTGGCTGTGGGGCGGAATCCGAGAGACTCGAGCGGCAAGCCTCGCCCCGCACCACTGGCGGCTCCTACATTTTGGCCCGCGATCGCTAGGATTTCGGCGCGCGAGAGACTAGGGTCTAGGGACAGCAGGATGGCGGCAGCCGCGGCCACCATGGCTGCAGAATTGGAGTTGCCCTTGAAGTTCTGGTCAGCGCTGAGCGAGACAAGCGAGTTGGTATAGATCTCGGGTTTTTGCAAAACACGCGAGAGGCTGGATTTTTCGGAATCCGCGGCGCCCACCGTGATTACGCGGGCATTGTCGGCCGGAGGGAGCAGGCTCTCTTCACGGTCAAAACCGTCCATTTTGAGGAACTCCCCGCTCAGGACGATGCGTAGGCGATCGGAGGAAGAGAAATTCTTAGAGCGATTTTTCACGCGCAGGTAGTAGAGGCCCGGACTGAGCTCCGCCTGCAGAATTTCCCGCGGGTAGAGCGATTGGTTGGGCAGGCCATTGGTTTCCCGCGTTTGGGCGAGGCTTGAGCTGGCCAGCACATTGAGTGTGTCGTCGGTGAGAACAAAATCGAGGTCTTTATTGGTGCCCACGTCCACGATATCGGAAAAGGCATTCCAGCTCAGTACAGCGCGGACTGGGCATTTTCCGA
The DNA here is from genome assembly GCA_021730855.1 of Bdellovibrionales bacterium. GTDB lineage: Bacteria > Bdellovibrionota > UBA1018 > CAIPTA01 > CAIPTA01 > JAKFYM01. Next base: position 2,484 of record JAKFYM010000340.1, on the reverse strand, counting down.
GCGGATTTTGTTCGCAGCGAATGGCCACCGAGTGGTTGGGGCCTGGGAGGCTCACCCAATCATCGGCCACGGTGTCGATGGGAGAGTTGAAGGTGGAGTCGCCAAAATTTCCGGCATTGTTCACCCACAGAATCCCCGCGTCGAGGGCACGGTTCACGAGAGCATTGATGAAGCCGCCCCCGTCGAAATTTCCGCCATACTCCCATGTTTGCGAGTAGAGGATGATATCCACATCGCGAGCAATGGCATCGTCTACGGCATTTTTAAAATTGGTGTAGCCAAAAGTGGGGTAGAGGTGGAGCTCCGCGGGAGCGAAGCGCGTATCGCGGCCATCAAAGCTAAGTAGGCTCCAGAATATGCGGGCCATATAAAAGCCATGGGTTTCGGGGCTCGCCTCGCCGGAGGCTCGGTGCAGAATGGTGTTGGCGGGAAGAGCGTGGCCAATTTCTTCGGCGGCTCCCACAAAACCATTGTCGAGAATGGCCACCTTTAAGCGGCGCTCTGGTTGGGCTTGGAAATAGGGCCGCAGGTTCAGGGCCTCGATCATGTCTTCGAGGTTCTGAAATTGCGCTCCTCGGTCGGGGGAGGCGAACGCGGAGTTAGCCGCCCAGAAAAGCAAAAGACCGAGGAGAGCTTTCATGATTACCAACCGCCGTAGTAGTTCCCGTTATAGCCGTAGTACTGGTACTCGCAGTTTTGCTGGTAGTTGTAATAGGAATAATAGGGAACGTAGGTGTAGTTATAGCCACCGTAGTAATAGGTTGGCTGGGAATAGTAGTTGGCGCCGTAGTAGTTCCAGTAGAAATACCAGCCAGAGCGCGAGCTATCGCGGTCGAGCTCGGCCTTAGTAGTATTGTTTACTTGGAAAGCATTGGCACTGAAGTTCGCGGGCGTTTTGGCCAAGCGTTCCGAGGCGTGCAAAATGGCAACTTGTCCGCCCGCATCTTTGCGAGTCACCAGGGTTTGCGGCAAGCTGAGGGCTCCACGCTCGGCATTGACCACTTCGTTGTCGAGTTCATTGGCTTGGGCATAGAAGCCTGGGCTGAGTAACGCGAGGGTGATGAGTAGGATTTTCATAATTTCTCCCGAAAATTATTAGTTAAGTATCCGATAGGATCGTTCGGCGATATACCGCACTTTGACTGATTGCGCAATTTTTCTAGGGAAAAGAATGAGGGCGTGCTGTCGGAGGGTTTTGAAAAAGACAAAGATTCTCAGAGCTTAAGGCCTGGCAAGCGCGTCGGGGAGATTTGCCGCGGAATGGGGGCCCCAGGGGCCCCCGCTCGGGAGCTTAGTTCTTGATCGTCACGGTGAAGTGGTTGCTTTCGGCCACTTGCTGATTCGCGCCGGCGGAAATTTTCCCTACTAAGTAGATGTCGTAGGTGCCGTTCGGAAGGGTGTTGGTTCTCCAGCCCACGGTCATGGTGGGCAGAACCACGTCTGCACTCTTCGTTTGCACTACCTTCTCTCCTTGTTTCACGGTGAAGACCAGGGAGCTCAGGGGCACAAGCGCGCTTTGGGCTTTCACGTCGAACTCAATGCGGTCCCGCACAGGGCGCTCGAGGTTCACGCCGCGAACCGGCTGAAAGCTGACCTGCATTTCCTGCGGATGGTTGGCGATGAAAAAATATTTTCTTTCGACCAAAACCTGTCCGCCCTTGGTGGCAGCTGTGAGTGCGGCCTCATAACGTCCGTCGGGAAAGGTGGTGGTGTCGAAAGCCAGCTGGCAGGCGGCGGCTTGGCAGCTTAGGGTGCTCTCCTGGCCGGTGGTTCCTTTGATCCTCACCATGAGCTCGGAGGTGTCGGAGAGGGTGGAGTTGAGGTCGAGCTTCACGGCTCCCGCCAGGAAATCGTGATCGCGAAGATTGCGGATGGTGGCAAAACCCGCGGCATTCGGCACTTCAAAGCCCCAGGTTTCTTGGCCCACGCCCGACCTATCGGTATAGGCCACTTTGCCAAAGCCGTTCTCTCCCCACTCCTGGCCCCAGCTGTTGCGGATGATCCAATACTCTTCGGTGTCGTTATAGCCCACGATCGAAACGGCGTGGCCCCCAAGGTATTCTCCCGAACTGTGTTTGTAGATGCCCGAGCTGTAGACGAGGAAGTCGGCGTAGACGTCCAGGGTGGTCATGAGCGGGCCACGGCGGAGGGCTTCCTTTACGCCGGCGCTATTGCGGGGGGTGAGCACCTGGCTGACCTTCTGCGAGCGCTGGCTGGCATCGGAGCAAATGCTGGAGCAGCTGGCATTGCGGCCGGTGGCGCCCATGGTGTAGGGAGCGCAGGACTCATCCGGCACGCCTCGGCTGCGCAGGATGCTGGCGGCAGAGCTTGGGTACCAACCGTAGTCGCAGCTTCCGCCCCCACAGGAAAAAAGGGCTTCCGAGGAGAATCGCGGATTGAGCCAACTGGCTTGGCGGCTGATGTTCATTTGGGTTTCGAGGGTGGCCACGGCGGCAAAGGCCACGCAGCTGCCGCAATTTCCTT
>JAKFYM010000134.1 GCA_021730855.1 Bdellovibrionales bacterium | reverse complement strand
TGCAGGCATCCTCTATGGACTCAACACCCTGGGGGCCGCCTGTGGCAGTCTCTTGGTGGATTTTTTCCTAATGCCCACGATGGGCGTGCTCTCCACCCAGCGCACGGCGGTGTTCCTGAACATAGCGGTGGGGTTGGGTGCCTGGCTCTGCGCTCGGCAAAAGACCGCGCCTTTGGCTGTGGACGCGGAACCAATAGCGACAGCCTCCACCCAAGGCAAGTTCGTGGTGGCCGCGATTTTTCTCAGCGGCTTTGCCGGAATGGGCATGGAAATTCTTTGGTTTCGCACCCTGATCTCCGCCCTCGGGCAGCTGCGCTCGGTTTTCTCGATCCTGCTGGCGGTGGTGCTCTTCGGCATCTGGCTAGGCTCCACGGCCGGCGCGGCGCTCTCCCTGCGCGGGCAGCGCTTGAAGGAATATTTTGTGCTCTCGCAATGGCTCTTCGTGGGCAGCACCTTGGTTTCCCTTTTCTTTTTCGACGTGCAAAACCTCCTCTCCTCTATCCAGTCCTATCGCGCAGGACATAGCGGGGAGCTTTTTTTGCTCACCTGGACCACTTTCCAACTCGTAGGCATTCCCGCCCTTTGCATGGGCATTGCCTTTCCCCTCGCCAATGCCCTGCTGCAAGATGCTGCCGCCACCGTGGGCCGTAAGGCCGGCGCCATCTACTTGGCCAATACCTTGGGCGCGGTGCTTGGGGCGCTGCTGGCCGGATTTTTTCTCCTTCCTTTGCTCGGCATGAAGTGGAGCGTGTTTTTTTGCACCTTCGCTAGCCTCAGCGCCGCGGTCCTGCTCTGGCGGCCACGCAAGGATTGGCTCCTAGCTCCGGCCGCCTTGGCGCTTGCCACTTGGCTTGGCTGGACTTTCCTGCCCCCAGCTAGTCTCGTGCAGAAAAGCTTTCGCGCTAAACTCTCGGGAACCGACTGGCGCCAGGCAGTGCGCGTGAGCGAAGGCCTCATGGAATCCATCGTGATCCTCGAGGGCAAGGATGGCCGTACCCTCTATACCAATGGCCACAAAATGTCGGGCACGGGGCCCTTTGCCCAGCGCTATATGCGGGCCCTGGTGCACCTACCGCTCCTGAACATGGAGAACCCCAAGCGCGTGCTGGTGATTTGTTTTGGCGTGGGCAATACCCTGCACGCCGCCTCGCTCTATCCGGGGTTGGAAAAAATCGAGGTGGCTGACCTCTCTAAGCACGTGCTCTCGCAGGCGGCGCAGTTCGCGGCCACGAATGGCAATGTCTTGCAGGACAAACGCCTGTTGGTTTTTGTGAACGATGGCCGCCAGCACCTGCGCATGCAAGCCAATGATTCCTACGACCTCATCACCCTAGAGCCCCCGCCCCTCGCCTTTGCCGGCGTGGCCGCTCTCTACGCCAAAGAGTTCTATGCCCTAGCCAAAGACAAGCTGCGCGACCAGGGCCAAGTCACCCAGTGGCTGCCGATCCGCCAGCTAAGTGCTCCCGTGGCCAAGGCGGCGATCCGGGCATTCGTGGAAGTGTTTCCCGAGGCCGTGCTGCTGGCCGGAGAGTATGGAGAGTTCTTTCTCCTTGGCAGAAAGAACGGCAAGGTGGAGCTCGACCTCGAGCTCGTGCAGAAAAATTTGGCGCTCTATCCTGAGGTCAAAAAAGACATGGAACGCTACCATCTCTGGGGACCAGAAGAACTGGCCGGGATGTTTTTGGCAAACGCCACCACGCTCTGGGCCGCCGTGGCGGATTTTTCCCCCGTCACGGACGACGATCCCTCGCTCGAATATGTGCGTGCCCTTTTCCTAAAATCTTTTGTGCCCGTGGACGTGATAAATTCTTCCGGGCTCACCAGCTGGTGCCCGAAATGCGCGCCTTATGCGGCCTATACAAAAATCATTGAGGCCGTGCACAAAGATCCTAGTTTTGTGCGCATTGATCCCTTCCTGCCCGCCGTGCCCGGGCTGCAGAAATTTCCCGAGGGAAAAGAAAGCTATGAAAAGGCCCTGCGCGGCAGCGCTTACCTGCGGGATCTATTGCAGGCGGGGAAGTAGCAAGGCCTCGAATGCCCTCAAAAAGTGAAGAGTCCTAAGGGCAAACGCGGGCGCGCTGCTCGGCAGAGATTTCTAGACGTGGATCGGGCCGAAAGGCGCGCACTTTTTCCTGCACCTTGGGATAGCGAATCGACCGCGGCACATGACTGTCCCAATAGTCCACGGCGGCTTTGTCGCTATAGCCACAAAACTGCTTGAGCGCGATCGCGGCAATCAGGCCAGAGGCATGCACGCCATACCAGCAATGCACATACATGGGTCCACGGCCCTCGGTGATAATGCGGTAGAGATCGGTGAGGATCGCTTCCTGGCCGCTGCTGCGATCCCAGGATTTGTAGTCATAGCGCAGGGAGCCTCCGGCACAAGTGGTCATGCTCTCGCCCTGCCAGCCCGTATTGTATAAATAATAAGCGGAAGAAAATCCGGCCGCGCATAGGCCTTGGCGCGAAGCCGACGACATGGGCTCCCGCTCTCCATTTCCGCCACCCCGGTAGAGCACGCCAGGCATCACGGGTTTAAAATTCTTTAGGCCATATTCGGCCTGAGCGAGCACAGGAACCAATAACAAGAACAGAAATACTTTTTTCATTCATCCCTCCCTTTAGAGGGCGCAAGGTAACGGAGAATGTTTTTCCTTTCAAGGGCAAAGGGGCGCCATGGATGCAAGAGCTTATGCGTCGAGAACTTTTTGACGCGATTCATTTTGTGAAAACTGCCAAACTGAAAAAGTGCCGCTCCTTCAGCACTAGGCTGTGCATTTTCCAAAAACTCGGAGAGCCAAGGATGCAAACCTATTTTAGACTTCCGAGATTCGCACTTAGTTCTAAAACTATGCGGGCCTGAGAGCGCTCCTGATCTTGTAGCTCAGGGTCCATCGCCAAAAATTCCGTGGAAGTGAAGTAGGACTGCAGCTCTTGAAGGTAGGCATAAGATTCTTCCTCGCGAATAGCCATAGCCACTAGCTTCTCCTGCACCTTTGCTCGTAAGGCACTGTTTGCCTTCGCAAGGGTAAGCACGCTTTCGACTAGCCTTTCCGCGCTTTGGGCATGCTCAAAGCTCCCGATACCAATCGATCCCCCACCCTGAGTCGAAGGGATAGGAGGAACGCCATAATCTGCCGAAGCGATCATCGGAAGGAAGGCGAGTATTACTTTTATGAACATAAATACCTCATATTTATTTGTGCCATGCCACGAGTGGCCGGAGGGAGCTATTCCTATAGTTGAAAGAAGGCATAGTCAAATGGATTGTCCTAGCGTAGAGATTCGGTCATGGAAACTATCAAGAATCCCGCGGCTACCACGCGCTTCGCTCAGGCGTTCTCAAGCCGCATGAATTTAAGGCAAGATCTCTGGAAACAATCCCGGCATCCAGAAAGAAGCTAGGGTGGCAGGAAAATTCAGTCGGATTGGCGCGCGCGACGACTCCGATCGAATCACATCGTATTTGGTAAGCTCCGCAAGAACGCGTCTCGCCTGCCGATCGCCCGTTCCCACGATCCCGGCAATAGCTCCTCTTTCGAGCTCGCCGCGATAGAGCAAGGCTTCGAGGATGTGATTGGACTTTTGCGGCAGCTCTCCCGTTCGCATTTCTTGTTCCGCCCAAAGGGAGATCCTTGCCCGCAAGCGATCTGGCTGCATCAGACTTTCCATGAAAGTAACTTGATCAAGACAGAGATCTAGGAAAAATTTGGTGAAGTCGAACAGCGCCTCTTCACTCAAAGTGCCTCGGCCATCAAGGTCGTTTCGACGCGGTAAATCGCAATTCGCCAGATGTGCCTTATACTCGTTGGAATTTCGCGCCAAGCCTCGCGCCACCGACCACAACGCGCCTGTACCAAGGCTTTCCAGCATCATCGCATGCGACATGAGTCGCATCACCCGGCCGTTTCCGTCCAAGAAAGGGTGAATCCACGCAAGGCGATGATGTGCGGCGGCGGCAGCAATGATTGTGTCTGACTTGCCTAGCTTTCCGTAGAAGCGCTCAAAATGCTCAAGAAAACGGGGGACCGCTCC
>JAKFYM010000115.1 GCA_021730855.1 Bdellovibrionales bacterium | reverse complement strand
GGCGGGTCACCCCCAAAAAAGCACGAATGTCTGCTTCTACCTCGAGGGGGCTGCCCATAATGCAGGTTCCTAATCCCTCCGACTGGGCGGCCAGCACCATGTTTTCTACAGCTAAGTACACATTTCCTAGCTGGGTCTGCGGATGATCCTGGTCGTTGATCTCGGCAAACGCGATCAGCACCACCGGCGCCTCACCTAGGGTGAAAAAAAATCTTTCCGTGAACTTATAGAGGCTGGGTTTTAGTCGTTTTTCCAAAATGTCTTTGATCGAAAGCCAGCTTTTCTGGCTATACGCCAGGTATTCCTCCCGCTTCTTTCCTCGCATCACAAAGAAGCGCCAGTTCTGCATATTTTTGCCCGAAGCGGCCCAGGTGCCCGCCTCCAGGATGCGGTCAAGCACCTCCTGCGGGATGTCCTTGCCCGGCACATAGGCCCGGATGCTTCGTCTGCCTTTGATCAGCTCATAGATGTCCATGGTGAATTTCTTCTCATACCCTGGGGAATTGGCCAAGAGGCACTATTTCTTTGCCTCTCGCCTTGGCCGCCTGGTATTTGTACTCTATGGCCATCAATCCCAACAAACTCTTCATGCTCGACATTGAAACCACGGGCATCAATCCCGTGGGCGAGGAAGTGCTGCAGATCGCCCTGATGGAAATGAACTTTCTCGGGGGCCTATGGGAAAAGGGCAAGGTCTACAATTTTTTCCAGCACACGGATCGCCAGCCCACCACGAAGTTTGCCCAAGACCATATGAAAGAGATCTATGCCCGTTGCCAACAGGCCCCTCGGGTGGAACCTGCCGAAATTCGCCGCCAGATCCTGGCCTTTTGCAGAGAATGTGGGGCTGATGCGCCAAATATCTTTTTTGCAGGCTGGAATGCCGGGATTTTCGACATCCCCTTCCTTGCCCATCATGGCTATATAGTTCCGGCGAAATATGAAAATGACCAATTAGTGGGGGACTGTCACTACCGCGTCTACGAAATCAATGGCGCGCTTCAGTTGGTGGCCAATGTACGCGGCCACAACGAAATCAATTCCGTGCTGAAGGAAGCCCAAAAGCTTTCGCCCAAAGTGGAAGGCAGCCGTCACGACGCCCTTCATGATTGCGAGCGCCAGATCCATATCCTCAATTCGCTCGTGAAAATGGTACGCCCTTAAGAGCAGGACCAGCTCTTGGTTCTAGCCAAATAGATTAAAGCGCAAGATATGCCAGAGGGCCGCCACGCCATCCTTCCAGGTGATTTTCTTGCCCTCTTCATAGGTGCGCCCGTGGTAGCGAATGCCCACCTCAAAAATCCGCACCTTTAGCTTGGCCACCTTGGCCGTCACCTCGGGCTCAAATCCAAATCGATCGCTAGTGAGCGTGATGCGCGCGAGCACATCTTTGCGGAACACTTTATAGCAGGTCTCCATATCGGTGAGGTTGAGATTCGTGAGCAGGTTGGAGCAGAAGGTGAGGAAGGTATTGACGAGGAAATGATGGAAATAGAGCACCCTGCGCTCGAGGCCGATGAAGCGGCTGCCAAAAACCACATCGGCATATCCCTTTACGAGGGGGTTGAGGAGGGCCACATAGTCTTCGGGATCATACTCAAGATCCGCGTCCTGGACGAGCACGATATCCCCCGTGGCGGCCTCAAAGCCGTGGCGTAAGGCTCGGCCCTTGCCACCGTTCTGGGCCTGGAGCAGGAGCCGAAAGGCCTGGCTGGCCTGCAGGCCGATTGCGTCTTCAGGATTGTTTTCGATCGTGCGCAAAAGCTCGCGAGTGCCGTCGCGGGAGCAATCGTCGATCACGAGAATCTCCATGCCCGTGATCCCCTTGGGCAGGGGCGCGCTGGTGACCCGGCGGAGCAGGGTCTGCACGGTTGCTTTTTCGTTGTAACAGGGGATCACTACGGATAGTTTCATAGGGTTCTGATTTAAACCTCCGCTACGGAGATTGGCAACTTCTTATGGACGTAGGAACAAAGAAGATTTCTGTGCTGGGCTCGCACTATACCCTTCAGACCCAAACACAAATCTACGAATCCATTCTGGCCGCGGCATTGGCGCGGAAAAACGGCTATGTGTGCGTGGCCAATGTGCATACCACGATGATGGGAGTCTTCGACTCTGCGTATCGACGGATCACGAACGCCGCCACCTTCGCCGTGCCGGATGGGATGCCTCTTGTGTGGGCCATGCGCTCGCTCGGAGCCAAAGATCAGGATCGCGTGCGTGGGCCCACCCTCATGCGTGATCTGTGCGCCCGTGGGCGGGAGGCCGGCCTTAAGCACTATCTTTATGGCGGATCTCCCGCGGCGCTTCAATCCTTGCGGCAAAAGTTGGAATCTTTATATCCCGGGCTGCAGATTGTGGGGGCCGAGAGCCCGCCCTACCGACCCCTCGACGAGATTTCCCTCCCAGATTGGCAGCGAGCAGCGGAAAAGATCAATGCTTCGGGCGCGCAACTAGTGTGGGTGGGTTTGGGCGCTCCTAAACAAGAAAAATGGATGTGGGAGCAGCGCGATCGGGTGCAGGGCATGATGGTAGGGGTGGGAGCGGCCTTTGACCTGCTTGCGGAAAGCATTCCAGAGGCCCCGCTGGGTATGCAGCGGTTGGGTTTGGAGTGGCTCTATCGTTTGTATCGCGAGCCGCGCCGTCTTTGGCGGCGGTATCTTTTTAATAATCCCGCCTTTTTGCTGCTCTGGGGGGGGCAATGGCTAAGGGAGCGTATATACCGTAAGCAGTGAGTTGCCTAAGCGTGGGCGAGCCAGGGCGTACAGCGCCTTGTCGAGCGCGCGGGCGGCTGGGCAAATTTTCTCAAAAGCGAGCACAGAGCCTAGGCCCAGCTTCTCGCGGCCTAAGAGTTTGCTATTGGTGACCCAGCCGAGCAAGCCCACCAAGTTGATGTAGCGGCTATAGTAGTTTTTTTTGTTTAATTCCGAAACGCCGGCGCGCAGATAGGCTTCCCGAAACATGCGGTCGGAATAGCGGCGGTAATGGCCCATTTTTTTGTCCACACTGCTGAAGGCCCACGGATGAGCGGGCACAAGCGAGATGATGCGTTTGGTGTGCGGGCTTTTGCTTTGTGCGAGAAGGGTGATGAGGTTGCGTAAGAGCGCGGCATCGTCCTCGATATGTTCCAGCACATTGAAGGAGACCACGGTGTCGAGGTTCTCGTCGGCGAGAAGGTCCACGATATTTTCTTGTTCGTTGATCTGCAGCACGGAAACTGCCTTATTCGGCTGAAATCTTGTGCGTAAACTGCGCACAAAAGATTCGTCCACATCGGAGAGGATGAGGCGCTCCCGCTGGGGGAGGTGTTGCGAGAGGCTCCCAATCCCCGAGCCAATCTCCAGGATGCGCTTGCCTAGAAAAGGCCAAGCAGCATCACGTAGCCACTCTTGGTAGCGGTGCGCATGCTGCAAAGAATCCAGCTCAAAGGGCAGATTTTGGACGGTCTCGGTGTTCATGGGGCCGCGATAGAGTAAACTGAAATGGGTCTTGACTGCACGCGATATTCGGCAAAGCCGGCTTTTCTAGGGTGCAGAACTATGACAATCTAAGCCGAGTGAACACCTGGAGTCTTTTCTTTCTATTGCGCAGAGTGGCGGATGCGGCGGCTATTTTGCTGTCGTTCGCGCTGGCGTATTTATTCTACCACCTCAACGATCATAAATCGGTGGGCTATACCATTTGGGAATTCCTCGGGCTTGGCCTCGTGGCCGTGGTGATTTTTCTTGTGGTCTTCCAAACGGCACGTTTGTACCAACGCGAATCCAGTCTTTTAAATGTGGTAGAAACAAGGCTGCTGCTCCTTTCCTGGGTGTTTGGTTCGCTTCTACTTTTTAGTTTCACTTTCTATTCCCGTTTCTTGGACCTTTCGCGTTTCATGCTCACCTTGGCGCTTCTGTTTTCTTTTCTGATGCTGCTTATCGAGCGCACCATTATGCACTTGGTGGGAATCAAATTGGTTATGGTTGGGAATCCCTACAGACGCACCCTGATTTATGGCGCGGGAGTGGTGGGGCGCCATTTGTACAAGCGGATTTTCCACTCTCC
>JAKFYM010000247.1 GCA_021730855.1 Bdellovibrionales bacterium | reverse complement strand
GGACAGAATGCGCACGTGCGTAGGCAGACAAGGGAAACAAAGCTTTTGTCCGAGCTCGAGCAGCTGGAGCAGAAAAAACTCTCCGATATGTTTCCCGAGGAAATCAATATTCCTTACGGAGGTGACGCCAACAAACCAGGGTTGAAGGTGACCTACGAGAACGATCTCGCCTTCCAGAAGTTTTTTAACGACTTGATGAAGAGGCGCGTGGAGCTTGGGGTGTTGCCCGCCGGCGAGCTAAACGGCTTTCGCAAGTGGCTGTATGCGAATAATAAAGACAATTACCCCCGGCTCAACTCCCACCAGCTCTACCAACGGATGATGGTGAGTTCACGAACGGATCCAGCGGCGGCGGCCCAGCCCATAGGCACCATCGCGGACTATATCGACTCCCGTTTCCTCGAATATATCCAAGCCAAAAAAGGCTATAGCTACGAAAGCCTAAAAGAATATTTAGATGCGCTTCCGCAGGGCATGCGCGAACGCCTAGGCCGTGTCTACCTCTCGGTGCGCCGGCGCGTGCCGATGCTCTCCGTGGCGGTGCGGACCTTTGGCCTGCCCTTAGCGGGGTATTTTGCCGGAAAATTTGCCGAGAACTGGTTTGATCCACGCGAGATGGTGGAAACGCGGGTGGTAGACAAGGCCAAAGTGCTCGCGGCGATTGCTTCGGTGGGTGGGGAGCCTGAATTTCGGGCGGCCCTGGAGCGAGCGCAAGGAGTGGTGGAACGGATGGGAGATAGGTCTCTTGCTTCTTTCTCCGAGCGCAAGGATGGAGTGGGTCTCTTGCAGGCCAATCTGAATGCGCTACGTGGGATTTTACCCAACATCTATCCCGTCACGGCCGCCGCCCTGCCTACTTACGAATCGGATTGGGCCGAACGCATCCGCAACCTAAACGTGAACATCGTCACCAATTTGAGCGACTATTCCAATAACCAAATTGCCTTGAATACCTTGCGGGAGCGTTTGCGGGACATCCAAAATCGCGGTGAAATCTCCACGGAAGCAGACCTGGCCAATGAGCGCGGGTATACCGAAGTGATGGCTGCGCGCGAGAAGGCCGTGGCCGAGGCTCTGGCGGATTGGATTGTCAACCGCACCGTGCGTGGGCGTGGCGCTAGCACTGTGGAAGGGATCGACGAGACTTTCGCGCCCATCTATGAGCAATACCTAAGCGGGATGAATCTAGATGTCTTGAACACGGAAGTCGCCAACCGGCTCCAGAGCTATATCCTCACCCTAAGCGCGCGTTAGTTCTGCAAGAGCACGGCCCGTACCGGCGAGGCATCCGCATCTTTCAAAGGAAGGGGCAGGGCCACGAGCGTGTATAACCCCTCGGGCACCACTTCGAGCACAATGCCTTCGAGGATCGCCATATCTTTTTGGTAGATCGCCTGGTGGCTTTCGAGTTTTTTGGAATCGGCGGGATCCACGCTCGGGGTGTCGATGCCCACGAGCACCACCTTTTCCGCGGCTAGAAAATCCACGAGCTCCGGAGAGAGCGAATTGAAATCGGCATTCCAGCGATTGGGATCGGGGAAAGAGCCGGTCTTAAAAAGCACCCGCGGCGCCAGGATTTTAGTTCGCAGATCCGCAGGCCGGATCCGCTCGCCCTTGGGGATTTTCACCGCGATCACCTGGCATTCCCCGATATAGCGTTCGAGGGGACGTTGGTCGATGCTCTGGCCCTGGGCGTGGTAGTGGATGGGAGCGTCGGTATGAGCACCGATATGCAGGGTGGTGGTGATGGCCGAAAGGGTGAGGTGATCTTTGGGGAATTCTAGGCTCACCGCCCGGGAATAGGGCACATCGCCGGGATAGACGGCCGTGAGCGGCGAGATGGGCGGGCTGATGTCCCAAATTTTTTTCATACGCGGGCGATCACTTTGAACTCCACGGCGATCGGAGTGGGCAGGGACCCCACCTCGATCGTGGTGCGTGTGGCCTGGATGCCAGAGAAATATTCCGCATACACTTTATTGAAGGCGGCGAAATCCGCTTTCATATTGGTGAGGAATACCTGCACGTCCACGATTTTGTCGAAGCTCGAGCCTGCGGCCTCGAGTATGGTGCGCACGTTCTCGATCACCGAGCGGGTTTGCACTTCCACGTCGTAGTCGCGGATATTGCCGTTCGCATCGAGCGCGACGCCGGGGATTTCTTTTTTCCCCCTCTGCCGCGGGCCCACGCCCGAGAGGAACACAAACTCGCCCTCGCGCCGCGCATGCGGATAGGCGCCCACGGGCTCGGGAGCCTTTTCTGCCTGCACGATCTCGTGCTCGAGCGAGGCCTTTTCGCCCTTGGGCTCTTTGGGATCGGCCGCGCGCGCCTGCACGGGGTGCTTGGGAGTGAGCGAGGCCACGGTGGCGCCGGTGCCCCAGATGGCTTGGTAGTCGTAGACCTTCCCGCTAAAATCATTGCTCTCGCCGCAGAGGCCATCGAGCCACCAGATGCCCTTGAAGCCCATATCGCCATTGGCTTCGCGCCCAAAATCGCGCGCCACCTGGGCCACGTCTTCGAGCCGGCCTTCGCCGAGAAGTTCCACGATCTTGCGGTTCCACTCATCATCTTTGGCCGAAGAAATGTGGTCCTCGCGGGGATCGATCTCTTTGATGAAGAAGCGGTTCGAGAGGGAGGTCACGAGCACGGCGATCGCTTTTTTGCCCGAGCGCTCGAGGGCGCGGAAGCCAGCGCGGCCGAGGTCGATGGTCTCTTGTTTCTCCGCGTACATATTGCAGGAGACCATGGCGGCGGGCAGGCGGTTGCCGGGGTTGAGGAGCTTCTGGGCCACGATGGTGCCGGTGTCGATCGGGAAGCCGTAATAGTTAGCGAGCATGGTGTGGTGACCATCTTTTTTCACTTCCTCGGCGTAGATCTTCGGGAATTCCGCGTCGACGCGGAATTTGTAGGGCATCGAGCCGAGGTCGTGGAAGTTCTGGTCCACATGCACCCATTCGGGGGCGGGGTCGGCCTGGAAGGTGTAGCCGAGCACGGAAAGCCATTGGGTCGAGTAGTAGAGGATGAGATCGGCTTCGGTGTTTTCTATTTCCTTGCGCGCGGCTTCGTAGGCGGCGTGGATTTTTCCCCAACCCGGGGATTTTTCCGGGGCGAGCAGGACTTGGGGCAGGCCGGGCACGATCAGGGCTTTGGCGATCATAGGTCGGCTCCTTTGGTTTCGGCATTCCATTCGACCACGGCATTGCCGGTGCCGATCACATTGCCATAGCCATGCACGATGGCGGGGTAGGTGGGCACTTCCATGGCCGAGAGCATCCAGGCCAGGGCGCCGGCCTTCACTTCGGCGCTCGCCATATCAATGAACTCCGGCAGCACGGCGAGTAGCTCCTTGGCTTTGCCTTCGCGCATGAGCTGGATCATCTTCATGTCCCAGAGGTATTGGCCGTGGTGGTAGACGTGCTCTTTGCTCATGTCTTCGGGGATTTCGGGCTCGGTGGTGAAGTGGCGGTGCGAGAGGGAGTTCGAGGCGAGGAGCACGGCGCGGCGGCCGGTCTTTTCGATGGCCTCGCGGGTGGCGCGGCCGAGGATCGCCATTTGTTCCTGGCCCACTTCGTTGGAGAAATAGTAGGGCGAATTATTGGAAGAGATCGAGACGATGGGAATGTCCCAGGCCGGGTTGATGAGGTGGAGGGAGCAGATGGTGCCGTAGTCGATGCGGAAATCCGGGTTCTTCATGAGCTTGGTGGCGAGGCCATTTTGGGCGGCGGCGGCGGAGATGGCGAGCGAGAGCTCGACGTCTACTTTGAGGTCGTAGCGGTAGCGAAAGAGATGGGGGAAAATGGGGTCCACGCTGATGCCCTTGAAGTGGTCCACGGCGAGTACGTGGTGACCCACGACGGTCATCCAGTGCGGGGAGTGCACGAGGAGAACATCGGGCTTGAGCTTGGCGATGTTTTTGCGGCAACGCTCATAGGCCCAGCGCAGGTTCTCCCAGCCGCATTCGGAGCGGGGCTCGTTCTGCGGAGGGTTCTCCCCATAGACCAAGTGCGGGGGATGGGGCGCAAGCACGCCGGCGACGATTTTACCCTTCATGAAATAC
>JAKFYM010000227.1 GCA_021730855.1 Bdellovibrionales bacterium | reverse complement strand
ACAGCTAGCGGCCAACCGCGTGCCGCGAAACCGCGAACCGCTAACTGCGGCTGCTCACTGCAACCGCTCACTGCAACCGCTTACCGCTTGAGGGGCTAGCCGTTTTTTAGCGTCCAATCGTACCCAAACATTCCATCATCAAAGGCTTTGCGCGAAATCTCCTCGGGGTCATGCGCCTCCGTCGCGCAATTGGCCACGATCGAGCTAGCGGGGCCAAGGCCTTTGAATCCATTCCAGACACCGAAAGGAACGGTCACGAGCTGCGAATTCTGCTCATCTAGAAAAACTGTTTGGCTTTGCCCGAAGGTGGGGGAGTCTTTCCGCCCGTCCCAAAGCCCGAGCTGGATGGAGCCCACCACCACAAGATAATTCAAGGTCATGCGGCTATGGTGGTGCCACGCTTTGATCACGCCGGGGTGAATCTTGCTGAAATAGATTTCCCCGAATTTCTGGAACTCTGGGTCATTATTCCGGAGCATATGAAAAATGGCGCCTCTATCATCCACGATTTTGCGTTTTGGGGTGACGAGCACCCCCTGTATTCCCTTGGTCATGCACCCTTTTTAACACAACTATTGTGGCTCCCGCCTCCCTGTTTTAAGGTGGGGTCTATGCAAGTAGTCATTCTCTGCGGCGGCAAGGGCACCCGTTTAGCCGAAGAAACCAGTGTGCGCCCCAAGCCTATGGTCACTGTGGGCGGGCACCCCATCCTTTGGCACATTATGAAGATTTATGGAGCCCATGGCTTCGATCGTTTCACCCTCGCCACGGGCTACCTCGGCGACTACATCAAAAATTATTTTCTGCACTATTCGGCCCTGAATAGTGATTTTGAGGTGGACCTCACCACGGGAGCCACCACCGCGCTCCAGTCCGGCAGCAAAGAGAAGTGGAAGGTTCGTCTCATAGACACGGGCCAAGAGACGCTCACCGGCGGCCGCTTGCTGCGTCTCAAAGAGCAACTGAAGCCTCAGGGCACCTTCCTGCTCACCTATGGCGATGGCGTGAGTGACGTGGACCTCACCAAGGTGATGGAATTCCACCGCGCCCATAAGCGCCTCGCCACCATCACCGCCGTGCGCCCCACGGCCCGTTTCGGTGGCCTGGAGATTACTGACGACGGCAAAATCTCCGCCTTCCGGGAAAAGCTCCCCACCGATGAAGGCTGGATCAATGGTGGCTTTATGGTCCTCGAGCCGGGTGTGTTTGAGTATCTCGAAGACGACACCACCATCCTGGAACAAGAGCCGATGAAGCGGCTTGTGAAGGATGGGCAGCTCATGGCCTACCAGCACGATGGCTTCTGGCAGTGCATGGACACCATTCGCGACCGCGAGCTGCTCGAACATCTCTGGGCCGAGGGACGAGCACCCTGGAAAGCCTGGCGCGACTGATGGATTGCCGCGCGGTCTTTCAGGGGAAAAAAGTTTTTCTCACCGGCCATACGGGCTTCAAAGGCGCCTGGCTGGCGGAGTGGCTGCTGCAGAGCGGAGCCAAGGTCACGGGCTTTTCCCTCGATATCCCCACCACTCCCGCCCTCTTTGAGGAGCTCCAGCTCGCCAAGCGGCTCGAGGACCAAAGGGGCGACATCAACGATTTCCTCACTCTAAAAAATTCCCTCACCGCCGCCAAGCCGGAGGTCGTCTTTCACCTCGCCGCTCAGCCCCTGGTGCGCCTCTCCTATGACCAGCCTCTCCTGACCTTCGCCACCAATGTCATGGGCACTGCTCACCTCCTGGAGGCCGTGCGAGCCACACCCAGCGTGAGTGCCGTGGTGGTGGTCACCACGGACAAGGTATACGAGAATCTCGGCACTCATGCTTTTCGCGAGAGTGATCCCCTGGGCGGCCATGATCCGTATTCGGCTTCCAAGGCGGGCACTGAGATTGTTTTTTCTTCTTACCAGCGTTCGTTTTTTTCCAAATCTCACACTCGCCTTGCTGCCGCTCGCGCGGGGAATGTGATTGGTGGGGGGGACTGGGCGCTGGATCGTATCGTCCCCGACTGCATCCGGGCTTGGGAGAAGGGGGAGAAGGTCACCCTTCGCAATCCGCATTCGGTACGGCCCTGGCAGCATGTGCTCGAGCCCTTGAGTGGCTATCTCCTGCTCGCAGCCCGACTTTTGGAAAATCCGGAAGGCGTGCAAGGAGAGGCGTTTAATTTCGGGCCCACCGATGCGCTCGATCGCCCCACTCTCGCTCTGGTGGAAGAGTTGGAGAAACAATGGCCAGGCGCCGGGCATCGTATCGAAGCCGTGGACGACGGAAAAAAAGAAGCGGCTTATCTACGCCTCAACTGCGATAAGGCCGCCGAGCGCTTGCAGTGGGTGCCGAAATTGCCGTTCGCCGAAACAGCTGCTTGGACTTCCGCCTGGTACTATCGAAAGTCGGAGCGTGCCGACTTCACCCAGGAACAAATCCGCCAGTACGAAGCCCTGCTGCGAGGGCCGTGAGCTCTATGGTGCAAACCTCGGTAGTGCTCTGCACTTTCAATGGCGAAAAATACCTTCCGGCTCAGCTAGAAAGCCTCGCGCAGCAAACCTCTCCGCCCAGCGAAATCATCGTCCAGGATGATGGTTCCGAGGATGGCACTTTGGCCATTCTGCAGAGCCACGGGAGCGTCGTTCTGCATAGAAATCCCTCGCGCTTAGGTTTTGCCGCGAACTTCGCCTCGGCCCTCACCAAAGCCCAGGGGGAATTTATTTTCCTCTGTGACCAGGATGATATTTGGCAGAAAGAAAAGATCGAAAAATTCCTCGCGCACTTTCACCAACATCCCGAGCAAAGCCTGGTGTTTAGCGACGCCTCGCTGATCGATGAAACAGGAAAATCCCTAGCGTATTCGATTCTGCATCTCAATCGATTGGGGGAATCCGATCGTTTGCATTTCCCGCGCTTTGTGCAGCGCAATCCTATTCCTGGAATGGCCATGGCTTTTCGCCGTTCGCTTCTTGCTCATGCTCTGCCCATTCCTCCCGAGTGGGAGCATGACTATTGGCTGCTCCTGATTGCCGCGGCCGAAGGAAAGATTGGTTTCTTGAAAGAGCCCTTGGTGCGCTACCGGCAGCATGCTGCTCAGGCGATTGGGGGCGCGCGATCCCTGCAGGCACGCGCTGCAGCGGCGGCTTCCCGAACTTTGGCGAAATACCAAAACGAAAGCCGCAAATTCACGCTCCTCCGCGAGCGGCTTTCCACCTTCCTGCCTGTAGACCATCCTTATTTGCAGCTGGTCGCCGCCAAAGAGGCCTTCCTCCTAAGTCGCGCCCAATACCCGCGCTTTCGTCTCTGGCGGATGGGCAAAATCCTTTCGAACGCGGCCAGCTATCACCAGTTTGAGGCCGGCTGGTCCAGTGCTATAAAAGACCTGATCATCCCCGCATAAGGAAAACGCGATGCCCAACCCCATTCCTCTGATCGATGTCACCACCCAGAACCAGCCCCTGAAAAAGGAAATGCTCGCCGCGATGGAAAAGGTGCTGGATGCTTCGGCCTTCATCCTCGGTGCTGAAGTGAAAGCCCTGGAAGACGAAATTCAAAAATACACGGGCATCGCTCACTCCATTTCCTGCGCCTCCGGCACGGATGCTCTGCTGTTGCCGCTGATGGCCCTCGGCATTGGCCCGGGAGACGAAGTCCTCGTGCCCTCGTTCACCTTCTACGCCACCGCCGGCAGCGTGGCGCGCCTCGGGGCCACCCCTGTTTTTGTGGATAGCGATGACAGCTACAATTTTTCCCTCGAAGATCTGGCCCAGAAGATCAGCCCACGCACCAAAGCCGTGATCCCCGTGCATCTATTCGGGCAGATGGTGGACATGGAAGCCCTGCAATCCCTGCTCAAAGGAAAAAAGATCGCGGTGATCGAAGACTGCGCCCAAAGCATAGGCGCCGCCCTCAAGGGCAAGCAGGCCGGAACCTGGGGCGATTTCGGGGCCTTTAGCTTTTATCCCACCAAGAACCTAGGAGCGCTTGGAGACGCGGGCCTTATGTCCGCCGCCACCGACGCAGGCGCCGAGCAGCTCCGTATGCTGCGCGTGCATGGCTCCAAGCCATGCACGCGCAGCATACGGAGCTGCTCGGCGCCTGCGTCGGTGGCG
>JAKFYM010000376.1 GCA_021730855.1 Bdellovibrionales bacterium | reverse complement strand
CGCCAATGGCGCCACTGCCAGTGCCGATGTCGAGAACCCTGCCGGCCGCAGGCAGAAGGCCCAACGAGATTTCCACGAGCCGCTCCGTCTCGGGGCGCGGAATCAAAACATTTTTATTTACATAGAATTCATGGCCAAAAAAAGGCGCCGTGCCCGCGATGTACTGGAGCGGCTCCCCTTTTTTGCGCCGCCGCCAAGCGGCCTTCCACTTAGGCGCGAAACTCGACGGCAGCGGATCCGCCGTGCCCAATAAAACTTCCGCTTTGGATTTCTGCAAAAAGGCTGAAAGCAACCAGAGCGCCTCGGCTCGCTCTTTTTTCGCGAGAGAGCGAAGGATGTCTGCGCTCGTCAAAGCACGCTCGAGCTGTTTTTCAGGAGCTCAGCCTGAGTGTAAGCGATCAGAGCTTCCACCACGCCATCGAGATCGCCCTGCATGATGTCGGGCAAATTGTGCACGGTGAGGCCGATGCGGTGGTCGGTGCAGCGGCTCTGCGGGAAATTATAGGTGCGGATGCGTTCGGAGCGATCACCCGTGCCCACCATCGAGCGGCGGGCGGCAGATTCGGCCGCATGGGCTTTTTCCTGCTCGGCAGAGAGCAGGCGCGCACGCAGGATCTTCATGGCCTTGTCTTTGTTTTTGTGTTGGCTTTTTTCATCTTGGCAAACCACCACGGTATTGGTGGGCAAGTGGGTGATGCGCACGGCAGAATCCGTGGTGTTCACGCTCTGCCCGCCTGAACCCCCGGAGCGCATCACATCGATGCGCAATTCATTGGGGTTGATATTTACTTCCACCTCTTCGGCCTCGGGCAGCACGGCCACCGTCACGGTGGAGGTATGCACGCGGCCTTGGGTTTCGGTATCGGGCACACGCTGCACCCGGTGCACGCCGCCCTCATTTTTTAGCCGCGAGAAAACGCGATCCCCGCTGATCAGAGTGGTGATTTCCTTTAAGCCCCCAAGGCCAGTGCTATTGGTGCTGAGAACCTCGAGCTTCCAGCCGCGCTTTTCCGCATAACGCTGGTACATGCGGTACATTTCAAAAGCAAAAAGCGCGGCCTCATCGCCCCCCGCGCCGGCTCGCACCTCGAGCACCACGTTCTTTTCGTCGTTGGGATCCTTGGGCAGCAGAAGCACATTGAGCGCCTTCGTGAGGCTTTCGATTTCCAGTTCCAGCCGGGTGGCCTCTTCCTTGGCAAAAGCTCGCATCTCAGCATCGGAATCATTGAGCAGCTCTTTAGAAGCCATCAGGTCATGCTCGGCCTGGCGGAACTGGCGATAGGTGTCCACTAGCTCGCGCAAATCCGCATGCTCTTTGGAAAAGAGGCGGATGTCGTTGGGGCCAATGGTCGGATCCTGCAGCTTGCGCTCAAGGTCTTCGAACCGTTTTTCGACTTGCTCGAGTTTCTTGAACACAGCAGGACCTTAGGCGTGAGCCTTATTTCTTGGCTTGGGCAGCTTTGGCGTATTTGTTTTTAAAGCGCTCGAGGCGGCCTTCGGTGTCCATAATTTTATGGGTGCCGGTATAGAAGGGGTGGCAGTTCGAGCAGATCTCCACTTTCAATCCGGGGGCCGTGCAGCCGAGCTCCATCACGTTGCCACAAGCACAGGAAACGGTGGTGTCGGAGTATTTGGGGTGAATGCCTTTTTTCATAGAAACCTCGTTTATTGCAAGGGCTGGAAGATCGTGGGACCGCCCATTTTGCTGCCCTTGGGCGAAAACTTTTGCGTAAGGAGGATCTTTAGCACAAGGCAGCCTCTAGTCTCAAGCGACTATTTCCCTTTACGAACGGCACTTTCGAGGAAAAAGCGGACAATATCCCCCCGATGCCAAAACCAGGCCTTGAGGATTGTCCCCAGGTGATTGTCGGAGAAGGCATAAACGGTGCGTGGCTGCCACAAGCTCTGCAGGGCCTGCTGGGCGGCGGCGGGCACCTTGGTGTCGCCGCTGGAGACCACCATACCAAGATCCTTTGTTTTAAAGCCTTGGGGCAGCTTCAGGGGGTCTAGGTGAATCTCTTTGTCGAGCGCTTGGTAGTACTCTTCGTCGGAACGAAAGCCGTGGATCGCAAAACGCTTCTTTTTGGCTTCGACCATCACCCCTTGGTCGGATTGCACGATGACGGAGGCAATCGGAGCGCCCCCTGTGATGACAAAAACGGCGTCTACTTTTTCTTCCCCGCTTGCCGCAATCGCCGAGAAAATCGCTCCCACGCTTGTGCCCAGGAGCCCGATGAATGGCGTGTCCACCCGGGCTAAGACCGCCTGAATCGCTCGTTGGGAGCGCGCATAGAAACGCTGGTGCACGCCCAGGTCGATATTTTTTTCGTCGTCGCCCGTCCAGCGGCCAAGCACATAGACGTCAACCCCCTGAGCGCAGAGCAAACGTGCATAGCTGCGATCGAGAATGTTCGTGCCCCCCGTGGGCGGCAGGATCAAGACTGTTTTTTTTGCTTCCGTGGCGCTGCGAAGACGCAGGACCTGCACATGGAAATCAGTCCCACCAAAGGTCATCTGCTCTTCCGCACAGGCTGGCCAAACAGATTTTCTCACGAAGTAGAAAGACAAAAAAGGCAGGAGCAGGAGGATAAAAAAAGCAATTTTCATAGAGGATTTTTATCCGAAAGCCCATGAAATGCCCAGCTGCCAGGCGCAAAGAAAAAGGGCACGAAGCAAAAAGCCACGTGCCCCGAATTCTAATCGTCTTAGCGAACCCTAGCTGCTCATGGAATCAATGAACTCTCGGTTGCTCTTAGTATGCGAGACTTTATCCAGCAGGAACTCCATGGCATCCACGGTATTCATCGGCTGCAGAACGCGGCGGAGGATCCAGATGCGCTGTAAGTCTTGCGCCGGTATGAGGAGCTCTTCCTTACGCGTGCCGCTCTTGTTGATGTCCAAGGCCGGGAAGATTCGTTTCTCGAGCAATTTGCGATCGAGCACGATCTCCGAATTTCCGGTTCCTTTGAATTCCTCGAAGATCACTTCGTCCATCCGCGAGCCAGTGTCGATGAGCGAGGTGGCCACGATCGTGAGCGATCCTCCCTCTTCTACTTTGCGGGCGGCACCGAAAAAACGTTTCGGGCGGTGAAGGGCGTTGGAATCCACACCCCCGGAGAGAATCTTACCGGAAGGAGGCACCACTGTATTGTAAGCGCGAGCCAAACGAGTGACCGAGTCTAGTAGGATCACCACGTCGCGACCAGTTTCCACAAGGCGCTTGGCTTTTTCGAGCACCATCTCGGCCACTTGCACGTGCCGCGAAGCTTGCTCGTCGAACGTGGAGCTCACCACTTCGGCTTTCACCGAGCGGGCCATGTCTGTCACCTCTTCGGGACGTTCGTCGATCAAGAGCACGATCAACAAAGCTTCCGGATTGTAGGAGGTGATGGCGTTGGCTAGGCTCTGGAGGAGAACCGTTTTCCCAGCTTTCGGCGGAGCCACGATCAAGCAGCGCTGGCCTTTGCCGATGGGAGCAATCATGTCGATCACGCGAGTGGAATAATTTTTCCCATCGTCCCCAAGCTTGAAACGCTCCGTAGGATACAGAGGAGTGAGGTTATCAAAAAGCACTCGATCGCGCGATTGTTCGGGCGTGAGATAGTTGATGGTGTCCACTTTCAGCAGCGCGAAGTAGCGCTCGTTGTCCTTGGGCGGACGAATCTGGCCGGTGATCACATCTCCCGTGCGCAAGCCAAAGCGGCGGATCTGCGAGGGCGAGACGTAAATATCATCGGGTCCTGGAAGGTAATTGTAGTCCGGGGAGCGCAAGAAGCCATAGCCATCGGGCAGGCATTCCAGCACGCCATCGGAGAATACGGCGTAGTCGCCGGATGCGGTGGCTTGGAGGATATGAAAAATAATCTCTTGTTTACGATGGCCAGCGGCATTCTCGACGCCCATCGAGGTGGCGAGCTCGGCCAACTCGTGAGGCTTCTTGGCCTTGAGGTCTTTCATGTGCAAGATTTTTACGTCTCGTGGTTGGGTTTCGCCATTGGCGTCCACCTCTCCACTCACCGCTTGTGCTGCTGCGGCGGCTTCTGCTGCCACTTCAGCGGCATCTTCGGATTCGAAGTCAGGATTTCCGCCGCCGCCTCCGCCTC
>JAKFYM010000371.1 GCA_021730855.1 Bdellovibrionales bacterium | reverse complement strand
GAGGCCCGAGAATCGTTTCTGATCGACCACAAGGCCACGGTCTGTATTCAGCGGGTGTTTAATATGGAAGACGCTCTGGAAGTGGTGGCCCGTAATGCCAGTGCTCACATCAGGAGCGTATGTGTGTATGACCTAGAACAACGAAAATTCGCGGAATCGGAATTTCTAACGATCGCTATCGAGCCTAGTGATAGCGATAACCTGAGGCTTGCGCCTCCCTGTGAATATGGGTATTCGCTGACCTATCGGGTCACCGCTCGCTGCACTATCCGTTAAGCCACGATTGGCCAGAGCTAGAAATCGCTCTGGCCAATCTCTATTTCTGCGGGAAATGCTCCACATGGGCATCGCCCTCACGGCCAAAGTACGCCACTCTTTTCCCCGCCAAATAGGCAATGTAATAAACGCAGCCCGCTTCCAGGATCTCCGCCACAAACTGCCGATAGTTTATCTGCCCGCCCTGAGACTTCTTGATCGCGGCCGCCACCTTCGCGGCCGAAAAGGCTGGCGCAGCCCGCGCGTGCGGAACGGCTACCTTCTCTACCAAACTCTCTCCTGTGGCCGTATAATAACGATTTTCATTTCTCACTAGATCCACATGGTAAGATTCCACGCCTTCACTCAGCAGAAGGCCCACGATCTGCGGAAAAGTGGCGGTTCCCTCTAGCGAATGGCGAATGGTGCTTTGAATGATTTCTTTGTTCATCACTTTCCTCATGGTTGCCTGGTAGCGATTTTCAGCCCTAGCTCATCGAGTCACCCCATGATATGACCCCCGCCACCCTAGATCAACCTAGCTTCCTGAAAGGTTTTATGAAATTCCTCCTCAGCATTTCCCTCCTCTTTCTATTTCCCATAGGCAACGCCCATGCCTGCGGCTGGTCCATGGATTTGCCCCCCACCCTCAGTGCACAAATAGACGGTCTGCGCGCGCAAATTGAGGCCAAGTTCACGCTTACCTCCTCCATCGAAAACCTGAAGTGCGGAGCGGTCGACATTATCCTCGCCTTCGATCCAGCGGGCGATGTGGTTCCTAAAGAAAGTCTGCAAAAAAGAAGCAACGATCACCTAGAGCTAGGCCGGATAAACAGCGCAGCTCTCGACACCATTCCAATGCTAGAGCGCATTCTTGCCCTGCCTCTTTCTCAAGTCGAAAAACTGAAGGAAGCCGCGATCGCCCAAGTCATCGATGCTCATGAGATCGAAGCGTATGGATTGAGTGCCTATGCTCCCGCTGAGGTAGCGGAACCGAAATACGCGGCAAACAGCTATCTCCTATACGTGACCCTCCCTCATTGCACTGCAGCCTTCCGTAGCAGTTCTACCCTCGTGGGCTACGTCTATGTTCCGATCTTCACCCTCGATGCCTTCTTGGCTTTGGATCAGGCACCTTTGTACCAGAGGGGCGATAGCCTACGCGCAATTCTCGCAAGCCCGCAAACCCTGCAAAACGTGCATACGATCGCTAAGGACAATCACCAGGCGCAGCTGCTTAGTGAGCAGAGCAAAAACACCCCCTTCCCCGAGCGCAAGTATGATTATATTTGCGGCTTCACATTCGACGGCAGAATGATTTCCTGGGATCGAACCCTTGCCCTACAGCCGCCCGCCCCCGGCGCGCAGGATTGACACCGCCCTTGCGTCTTGGCTACAAAGCCTTATGCACCTTCCTTCTGCCCAAGAGCTAAGCGCCTGGATCGAAAAGCCTCCGGTCGATCTGGCCTGGCTTGCTTCCTTACTCGACCAAACCCTGCTCAAGCCTGAGGCCACTCGGGCCCAGCTCCAAGCCCTCTGCGAGGAAGCCAAAGAGTTCGGCTTCGGCGCCGTCTGCGTGAACCCCGCCCATGTGGAATTCTGCGTCTCCCTCCTGAAAAATTCCTCCACCAAAGTCATCGCGGTGGTAGGTTTCCCGCTGGGCGCCTCCACCACCCGCGCCAAAGTGCTCGAGGCTCGTGAGGCCCTCGCCCATGGGGCCGCCGAAATCGATATGGTCCTGCAGGTGGGCTTGCTCCGCAGCCGTGACCTGCGCGCTGTCTTTCTCGACATCCGTAAAGTGGTGTTGGCCTGCGGGGAAGCACCCGTGAAAGTTATCCTCGAGACCTCCCTCCTCAGTGAGGAAGAAAAAATCATGGGTTGCACCCTGGCCAAAGCGGCCGGCGCGGCCTTTGTCAAAACCTCCACTGGTTTTTCCGGCGGAGGCGCCACCACCCAAGACATCGAGCTCATGCGCCGCACCGTGGGGCCCGAGATGGGAGTGAAAGCGAGCGGGGGCGTGCGCACCTTGGCCGATGCCTTGCGCATGGTATTGGCCGGCGCCACGCGGATCGGCACCTCCTCGGGGGCGGCCATCGTGGGGAAATCCGCCAAAGCCACGGATTCTAGCGTATACTAAAGGCGCATGGCTGCTCGTTTCGATAGAGTATTTTTTCTTGTCCTCGATAGCGTGGGCATTGGCGCCCTTCCTGATGCCGCGGAATTCGGCGATCTGGGCTCGCACACCCTCGGCCATATCGCCGAAAAAGCCAGCCACCTCCGCCTCCCCAACCTCCAAAAGATGGGCCTCGGCAATATCACGGCCCTCCACGGTATCCCGCCCCTCCCGCGCACCAGCGCCAGCTATGGCAAGGCCGCCGAGCTCGCCAAGGGGAAGGACACCACCACCGGCCATTGGGAAATGGCCGGCATCCACGTGCAGAAATCCTTCCCCACCTATTACGAAGGTTTCCCGCAAGATTTCATCGACCAATTCATCCGCGCTGCCAAAGTGCCCGGGGTCCTCGGCAATCTGGCCGCCAGCGGCACCGAGATCATCCAGCAATTGGGGGATGAGCACCGTCGCACCGGCAAGCCCATCGTCTATACGAGCGCTGACTCCGTTTTTCAGATTGCCGCGCATGAAGAGAGCTTTGGCCTCGAGCGCCTCTACGAAATTTGTGAAGTGGCCCGCAAGCTTTGCGACGAACTCGGCGTGGCCCGCGTGATCGCTCGCCCTTTTCTCGGGGAAGCAGGCAACTACACCCGCACTAAGAATCGCAAAGACTATTCCGTGGCTCTGCCCGAAGAGACGATGATGGAAAAACTCCAGCGCAGCCCCGGCCTGGAAACGGTGAGTATCGGCAAGGTGGCCAGCATCTATTCGGAACAAGGTTTCCACCGCAAGGTCAAAGCCGGCGACAACCGCGCCATCTGGGAAGCGATGAAAGCCGAGGCGCAAAAAGATTTCCGCGGCCTGGTGTTCGCCAATCTCGTGGACTTCGACATGCTCTACGGCCACCGCCGCAATGTGGAAGGGTATGCCCAGGAGCTCGAGTGGTTCGATGGCGAACTCCCGAACTTGCTCACGAGCCTGGGCCCCCGCGATCTTTTCCTGATCACCGCCGACCACGGCAATGATCCCACGCGCGAGGGCTCCGACCACACCCGCGAATACGTTCCCGTGCTCGCCTGGAGCCGCGAGACCGAAAGCCGCGGCGGCCACGACCTCGGCATCCGCGCCACTTTCGCCGATCTCGGGCAAACCATACTCGAGGCCCTCGGCAGCCCCGAACGCCAGAAAATCGGCACCAGCTTCCTCGCCCGCCTCTAACGAAGGACACGCAGATGAATCCCGTCACCCTCATCAAGAAAAAACGCAGCGGCCAAGCCCTCACCCCCGAGGAATGGAGTTTTTTTATCGGTGGCTACACTGCCGGCGCCATCCCCGACTACCAAATGAGCGCCCTGCTGATGGCGATCTTTTTTGCGGGCATGAATGCCGAAGAAACCGCCCAGCTCGTGGACCTCATGAAAAACTCCGGCAGCACGGTGGATCTCTCCCGAGTGCGCCTGCCCAAGATCGACAAACACTCCACCGGCGGGATCGGCGATAAAACAACTCTTATTTTAGGCCCCCTGCTCGCAAGCTGCGGCGTGGCCTACCCCACCATCGCCGGCCGCGGCCTCGGCCACACCGGCGGCACCATCGACAAGCTGCAGGCGATCCCCGGCTACCGCACCGAGCTGTCGATCGACGAGTTCCGCGCCGTGCTCGCCGACTGCGGCTTCGTGATGGCGGGCGCGGCGGCGAGCACGGCGCGGAACTCGTCGATCGACAGCTCGGTGCGGTAG
>JAKFYM010000162.1 GCA_021730855.1 Bdellovibrionales bacterium | reverse complement strand
GTATGGCATCCCGGCCTATGTGGCTGGCAGCATGGGTATCCCCGTCTTCACCTTTACGAACACGGGCGAAAACTTTGTGGTGGTGGAGCTGGATAAAGCAATCAACTACTACTACATTCCCTACCATCGCTTTCGCGAGATCTTTCAAAGCCTCCCCGAAGAAGAAAAAGTTCGCTGTCGTGCTCTCGGGCAAGAGGCTTTGGAACAAAGGGTGCAAGGCAAGGTGGATTTGGAAATTGCCTTCATGCGTCGGGGCACTTCTGGTTACCTACGCGGGGGCCAGAACCGCTTGCTACAGGAGACAGGGCGGCCACGTATTCTCGTGATGCTGAGTTGTTTTTTTGATGCTCCCCACATCTACCGCTGGATGCTTTTCCCCGACCACTGGTCCTGGGCCAATTATATTTTGGAAAAAGCCTCTGATACCCCCTTCGACTGGTATGTGAAGCCCCATCCTGCGATGCTGGAAGGGGATTTCCCCTTGGTGGAAGAGCTGAAGCGAAAGTTCCCCAAGATGCATTTCCTGGATCGCTCGGTCTCCAATCGCCAGATCGTAGAAGAAGGAGTGAATGCCCTATTCACGCCCTACGGCACCGCAGGACATGAATTCGCCCATCTGGGAATCCCCGTGGTGAATGCTGCGGACAACACACGCATCAATTATTCCTTTAATTTTCATCCTAAGACTTTGGAAGAATATGATCGCTTTATCCAAAATGCGGGAAATCTGAAGATCGAAATCAATCGGGAGGAGCTTGCGGAATTTGCCTATTTGAATTCCGTCTACCCATATGAGTACCGTGGAAAGAACGTGCAACTGCTCCCGACGGAAACCTTATCTTTCCGCATTGGCGCAGACGCCAACGAAAGCTGGGTCTTCGATCAATACATCCTTGGGGAAACCGAAGAAAAGCGTAAAAAGGCCGAAGCCTACTTCACCGATTTTTTTTCGAGATACCGATAGCGGCTCGCGCTCACCTACCCACACCTGCTTTTTTGAGGCGCTCAGCCAATTGCCGGCTTCGAAGCTGCACTCCTGGTGGGTTCATATGATAGTAGGTGTCCGTGAAGTACGTATGCGGATAAAAGAAGTCTTCCGGAGCTCCCAGGACTTCTATCCCAGCCCCCCGCAAAACGGAAACAAGGTTTTCCAGATAGCGCTTTGTTCCTGGCTCGTGCAGGTCGTCCGGCACAGCCATGTTGGCAAAGGAAACAATTAGCCGGACCCCATTTGCCTCGCTCCACCGAGCAAAACTCGCAAGGCGCTCGAGCGCCGGCGGCTCGCGAACCTTCATCTTGGAGAATCCTCCGGAGGCCCCACTATAGATCTTATCTGGCAATATAGTTTGGTCTCCATACTCACTGATATTATTGCTTCCGTAGCCTGTGCCTCCCGGTTTTGCGTGCCGATAACGCAGAAAATTCACGAATGAATCAAAAGGATGCTGAAAAATGAAAAACTTTAAAAACCTGGCCTTTTTTTTCAACGGAATAGTTCGAAAGGTCGGAAGGTCGAAAATCCGATAATAGTTGAAACCCATCTGTGAATATTCTTCGTCGTCGTTAAACAACTCATACTCTGGCAAAAAAACAATGGTGTCGCCTTTCCGGGCCCCCTTTTTGGCATCCTGAATAAGAAAATTCATTCCGAGACGGGCATGCAGACCCATATTAAAAGCCGGCACACCTAGCACCCTGGCATTTTCCTCGGCGCTCACGCCCAGCAGCGTGGCACTACCGCCATAAAAAAGCACCCTTGGCCCGGCTTCGCGATCCGCATAGACCTGCTTCTTTTCCTTCATCTCCGCCACCCATAGGAGGCTTTCATCGAGACCGGTAAAAAAACAGGCCGGAATAAAATAGAGCACGAAAAGGAAAAGCGCCGTGGCTACGGCAGTGAAGAAAAATTTTATATAGACACTTCTCAACATAAATCAAAAATTAAAATACAAAAATTTCGACAAATGCGTTTGCGACTCTAAAACCATGAGCGAAGAAAAAATGAGGAAACCCAGAAAAACAGCAAATCGCCGATTCGGCTGGAAGTCCCTATTTAGCTCAATGGAATTCTTCCCTAGCAATACAATTGCGAAAGAGACAAGCAAGACAAGCAAGATATATTGCGGGCTCAATAAGGTGCCGTAAAAGACGGTGAAAAATTGCCCGTATTGCACTTTTCCCAACCACGAAAGCCAAGGATGAAGAGCTTGGGCAAGAGTAGGAAAAGAAAATCCTTCTAGTCCTGCCATTCCTCTTAGGACTTTTGTCACCTGCGTCCAATCCTCGGCCCGGAAAAAAATCCAGGTGAGATTCACAAACTGAAACGTAAGAAACCAAGCGAGAACCTTTGGCAGGCGCACTGGTAACCTCGTCCAGACCAAGTAGGTTACCATTGCCATTCCGTGCAAGGCCCCCCAGAGAAAAAAATTCCAGCCGGCTCCATGCCATATCCCGCCGACAACAAAAACAATCATCACATTGCGGTAGGTACGCCAAGGAGAACCTTGACTCCCACCAAGGGGAATATAGATGTAGTCGCGCAAAAACTGACTGAGCGTGATATGCCACCGACGCCAGAAATCCTGGATAGAACGGGCTCGGTAGGGCGAACAAAAATTAAATGGTAACTGAATATTAACCATCAGTGCCAAGCCCACTGCCATATCTGAGTAGCCGCTAAAATCAAAGTAAAGCTGAAACGTATAGGACAGTGACACCAGCCATGCGTGAAAAAAGGATAGGCTAGCGGCTTCGTCGTAGCCCTTATTCGCCAAGCCCGCCAAGGTGTCTGCTAATAACAGCTTTTTGCCTAGACCAAGAAACAGAAGAAAAAAACCACGGCTAAAATTTTCGACCTGAAACTTACGCCCTGCTCCGGAGGCAAACTGCGGGATCACATCACGATACTGAATGATAGGGCCCGCGATCAAATGCGGGAAAAATACAACCACTACAGCATAGTCGAGGAAAGAATAGCGCCCCAGCCGGCCACGATAACAATCCACCAAATAGGCAATCTGCTGAAACGTAAAAAAACTAATGGCAAGCGGGAGCACCAAATGGGGCAGTGGAATTCGCGCTCCCCAAAACGCATTGATATTCTGCAAAAGAAAGTCGGTGTACTTGAAAAACACCAACAAACCGACGTTCAGGCAGAGTCCCAGAATAAGTAAGCTTTTCGATTTTTCCTTTTGTTGGATCGCGTGTCCTATTCCGAAATTTAAGGCAATGGACCCAAGCAGCAACAAAAGGTATTGAGCACTCCAAAATCCGTAGAAGACCAAGGATGCCAGAACCATGCTGCCTTTGGCCCAACGACTATCTACGAAGCTCATCTGCAGAGAGAAATAGACGAAAAGCGTGATCGGCAAAAATAAAAATAGAAACTCGTTGGAATTGAATAACACGAGCCTTCCTTACGCTTATTTCTTACTTTTGAAGGAATAAGGCGTGGGCCCGTCCGTCTTTTTTGCCTGCGCTCCCCATTGCTTGATCTGTGCCGGGATGTCCACGCCCACGTTCTGCGACCAGCGGTCGAGCAGCTGGGTGGTGATCTTGCCAGGCTTGCCATCGCCTATGGGCGAGCCATTCATCGAGGTCACGGGCAGGATGCAAAAAGGCGTGGCCGTCATGAAGGCTTCGTCCGCCGTATACACGTCATAGGTCTCAAAATTTTTCTCCACTACTTTCAAGCCCAACTGCTCCGCCAGCTCTTCCATCACATAGGCCCGGCTAATGCCGCGAAGAATATTTCGCCCCTCGGGAGAGATGATGGTCTTGTCTTTGATAATGAAAAAGTTATCGCCGGAGCCCTCGGCCACAAAACCATCTGGATCTAGGAGGAGCGCCCAGTTGTTGTTGCCTTCCACCTGAGAGGCTTCGATATTTGCCATGAGGTAGTGGATACGGGAGCGATTCTTGATCTTGGGGTCAAGGAGCGAGCCGGGAATAGCGCGCTGGGAAGTGACGACGGCATTGATGCCGGTGTCGAAGAGCGGGCCCATGGTGGCCACCGTCCAGCGGAGTGGAAAATCGGCGATGATGATGTTGGGGCCCTTGCGCATGCCCACCACGTCTTCGTAAATGGAAAGGGCGCCACGGGAAACATCGATCATCACCCGGTGC
>JAKFYM010000271.1 GCA_021730855.1 Bdellovibrionales bacterium | reverse complement strand
GGTCGAGCACCTTGCTGCCATTGC
Organism: Bdellovibrionales bacterium; assembly: GCA_021730855.1. GTDB lineage: Bacteria > Bdellovibrionota > UBA1018 > CAIPTA01 > CAIPTA01 > JAKFYM01. Next base: position 4,113 of record JAKFYM010000271.1, on the reverse strand, counting down.
GCAGGAGCTTGAACTTCTCCTGGATCTCCTGGAGCTTATAGGCCGAGCGGGCGAGGAAACCCTCTTTCTTGGCCTTCTGGTGGTAGAAATCTTTTTTGTTGTAGCTCATATGAATTCCACCACGGTGCAGCCCTCGCCGCCTTCCTGGGCCGTGCCGGGGCGGTACTTCATTTCGTAGGGGGAAGAGCGGAGCAGCTCGCGGATCGCCTTGCGGAGGGCTCCGCTGCCATGGCCGTGCACGATGCGCACGGAAGGGCGCCCGGAGCGGGCGGCGCGGTCGAGGAATTGCGCGAGGAAATCGCTGGCCTCATCCACCGTTTTGCCGATGAGGTTCACCTCGGCGGGCACATCGGGAGTGGCCGCCGAGAGATGATGGTGGCCGCGCGAGGTGATCTTGCCGGCACCGGCCTTGGGCTCTAGCTGGTCCCAGGGCACGCGCAGCCGCATGGTGCCCACCATCACTTCGGCGGGCTTGGCGCGCGAGGCGGTGGGATCGGAGAGCAGCACCCCATCGCTCTGGAGCGAGAGCACACGCACGGGCGCGTTCTGGCGGAGGAAAGATTGGAGCGTGGGCTCTTCGGCTGGCTTAGCGGGCGTGAGCGGTGGCGCGATCTCGTCGAGCGAAGCCTGGATCTCGCGGAAGCGCGCCCGCACTTTCTCGGTGTCGGCCTGGGCCTCGAGCGCGGCGGAGTGTTTTTCGTCCACCGAGCGCAGCTTCTTTTTGTAGGTGGAGATGAGGTGCTCCACTTCCTGCAGGGCCGAACGCTGCTGGTCGCGCAGCTTTTCGAGGGCCTCGGAGCGGAAACGTTTTTTGTGCGAGGCCAGCTCCGCATTGAGTGTGGAATAGCGCTCGCGCTCCTCCTCCAGGGTGTGCTGCACGCTTTGCAGCTCTTCGCGGGCATTCTGCAGTTCGCGCTCACGGCCCTCGAGCTGGTCCACGGCGCTTTGCTCCTGGAGGCGCTCTTGGGAGAGATAGGAGCGGGCTTCGTCGATCACGGCAGGGGGCAAGCCGAGCTTGAGGCCGATCTCCAGGGCGCGGCTGCTGCCGGGCACTCCCATGCGCAGGCGGTAGGTGGGGGAGAGTTTTTCGGGGTCGAATTCCATGGAGGCGCTCTCGAAGGCTTCCTCGCCACTCACCTTGAGGCCGTTTAAGTGCGTGGTGACGATCGCGAAGGCGCCCTTGCGCTGCAGGCTGAGCAGGATGGCGCGTGAAAGAGCCGTGGCTTCGTCGGGGTCCGTGGCGTGCAGGATTTCGTCGATCAGCACGAGGGATTGGTTGTTGGCGGCTTCGAGCATCTCTTTCAGGTGCAGCACCGATCCGGAAAAGCTCGAGAGGCTGAGCTCGAGGTTCTGGGCGTCGCCGATCTGGGCGAGCACATGGCCGAAGAAGGGGAGGCGCGCTTCGCCGGCAGAGGGGAGAAAGAAGCCGGAGCGAGCCATGAGCGAGGAGAGGCCCACGGCCTTGAGCAGTACGGTCTTGCCGCCCGTATTGGGCCCGGAGATCACCAGCACTGTTCTCTCTGGCCCGAGGAGCACGGCATTGCGCATGATTTTTTCCGGTGGGATCACGAAGGCGAGCAGGGGATGGTAGAGCGCATCTAAATAAAAATGATCGGCGAAGGTGGGGCGCGAGACCCCGCGGAGCGAGCCATACTGGCGGGCAAAGGAGCCGCGCCCGAGCGCGAGGTCGATGTCGATGCAGAGCTCATAGGCATGCACGCATTCCTCGGCCCGCGGGTGCACCCGGCTCGAGAGCTCCTGGAGGATGCGGTAGATCTCTTCCTCGATGAGGAGCTGGGTCTGCTTGATGCGATCGTTGCTGGCGCGCACAGATTCGGGCTCCATAAAGACGGTGGCCCTGGTGGCGCTGCTTTCCACCACGAAGCCCGGCACCTTGCTCTTGAACTCGGCCTTGACGGGAATGAGGTAGCGGCCGTCGCGAAAATCAAAGAATTTGTCCTGGAGGTGGCCCTCGCGGAAGGAATGCTGAAGCACGGCCTCGAGCCGCTCGCGGGCTTCGGAATGGAGCTTGCGTTCTTGGTCGCGTAAAGAACGGAGCGTGGGGCTGGCCGAATCGCGCACGATTCCGTCTTCATCGATGGCGTGGCGGATCGGGCTCACGAGCGATTTCAGCCCCGGGATCGAGGTGGCGAGGACGGAGAGGTGGGGCGTGCGCTCGCTGGAAAAAGCTGCGCGCAGGTCGGAGGAGATCTCGCTGAGCTTTGCCACTTGCAGGAGCTCACGCCCATCGAGCACGGCCTGGCGCACCAGCCGCTCTAGAACGGGGTCGATCACATCGAGCCCAGAGAGGCCATGGTGGAGTTGGGCTTCAAGGGCTTGCAGGGCCTCGTGGGTGAGCTCGAGTTTTTGCTCGGCCTCGGCCTGGGAATCCGCAGGCAAAATCTCGAGGGCCAGCGCCTTCGCCGGAGCGCTGGAGCAATGCTGGCTGTAGTGCCGCAATAGCGAGGGCCATTCTAAGGAGGAGAGGCTGGGGTCCATTTGCTTGGGACTCTAGCAGATTGCCTGGAGGCACTCAAATGCAGCCTGGCTTGGGGCTCCCCTTGCCTCACGGCCCATGGTAGGAATGCTTTTGGATGTCGCTCAAATGGAAAGAAATCTCGCTGCTGATCGAGGAAGCCAAGCCTTTGCTGGTGGGCTCCGTTTTGCAGAAAATCGCGCAGGTGCGCGAGCTGGCCGGGGGAGAGAGCTTCCTCTTCCAAGGCTTCGGCCAGAATTCGGGTTGGAAGCTCTGGGTTTCACTCTTGCAGAACCACACCTGCTGGGTGCTCGCCGATAGCGATTGGGAGCTCGAAGCCCAGCCCGAGCCCTCGGTTTTTGTGATGGTTTTGCGCAAGCACCTATTGGGAAAAAAAATCACCGGCCTCGAACAAGTGGCGGCCGAGCGCATCTTGCTGATGCACTTTGAGCACGCGCCCTCACTTCTGGTGGAGCTCATGCCCCGCAAGGCGAACCTCCTGCTCGTGGAGAACTGGGATTCCGCCTCGCGCACTGCCCGCTGCGTGCAATCCTTCCGCACGGTTTCGCTCGAGACCGGCGCGCTCTATCGCCTGCCCGCTCCGCCGGCGGTGGCGATTCCCGAGGAGCATCGGGACTTTGGCGGACTAGAAACGGGTCCACTGGCCTACCACCGCGCGGTGGCCGCGCACTATTGGGCGGGCGTGCAGAAGACGGGTTTTGCCGGCTACCAGCGACTATGGCGGCAGGCCTGGAAGAGCCATACCAAAAAAGTAAATACGGCCTTGGAAAATAGCCGTAAGGATCTGGCCGAATCCCAGGAGGCCGAGCTTTTTCACCAGCGCGGCATGGCCCTGGTGACGCATTTGTATGAGCTGGGCCCTAAGGCGCTGCCAAAAACAAAAATAGTTGAACTAGACGGGCTAGAAATCCCTTTGGACCTGGCGAAATCTTTTTCGGAAAACGCGGAGGCCTGCTTTCGCAAATCCAAAAAAATGAACCGCGCCGTGCATGAGCTGGAGGGGCGGCTGCGCGGGCTCGAGGAGAAAAGCGCGGACTTGGCGAAGGTGACCGCGGCGATCGAGGCCGCAAAAACGGAAGAGGAGCTGGAAGGCCTGGCCGAAGCCTTTGTGCGTGAGGGCGTGCCCTTGCCCGAGCGGGCGGGGGAAGTGGAAGAAAAAAAGGCCCCCGCCGCGAAACCCTATTTGGAAGTACAATCTTCCGAAGGCTTCGTGATTCTCTGCGGGCGCAACCAGGCCGAGAACCGCCGCGTGACTTTTCATGAGTCCAAGGGCAACGACCTCTGGCTGCACGTGAAGGGCCTCCCTGGCGCCCATGTGGTGGTGAAGGCGCAAAAAAACAAAACCGTGCCTCTCGCCACCTTGCTCGAGGCCGCGCAGCTTTGCCTCTACCATTCAAAAATCCGCAAGGGCAAACGCGCCGAGGTGGACTACACTTTTCGCAAATACGTGCGCGCGATCAAGGGCACCGTGGCCGAGGTGACTTATACCGAGAACAAGGCGCTCTACGTGGAGGCCGACCCGGATGCTTTGAAGAAGCTGATGCGAGGGTGAGGTAGACCCCCGCCTTTTTCGCGATGGCTGTTTTATTCATCGTCAGAAGATGCGCAACGAGAAC
>JAKFYM010000028.1 GCA_021730855.1 Bdellovibrionales bacterium | reverse complement strand
CCACGAGGCGGAGGGCCGCGAAGAGGCCCGCGGGACCGGAGCCGACAATGATCGGCCGCTCGCTGCCGGAAGGGGGGGAGATACGCTCGAGCGCGAATTCCTCGACCTTTAGCACTTCTTCCGGGCCCGCCACTTCCACCGAATAAACAAAGTGTGGCGAGTGCCGCTGGCGCGCATCCACGCTCTGGCGCAAAATGCGCCAGGGGCCGTGATTTGGCACCATCCAGGCCAAACGTTCGGCCAGTTCCTCGTCGAGGGGAACTTTCAGGTCGTGAAAGATTTGGGACATAGGGGCTTCATACCAATTTCCCATCGACAAAACGAGGCCCGAATGCGAACGTAGCGCCCATGTCTCATGTCCCCGACCAGCCCGAAAATTCCTTCCGCGTGGTGCTCACCCTCAATCACCGCCAGCCGCGGCTCGATACCCTCCTGCTCGAAGCCATTCGCGCTCAGGAAGAGAACTCCGAACTGCAGCGGATCTCTCGAACCGCCTTCAAAACACTTTTTAATGAGAAAAAGATCTTGATCAAAGGCCAGGCCGCCAAGCCCTCTTCCTCCGTGGCTGCCGGCACCACCTATGTGGATATCCTCGGCTTCGAACAAGCCTAAAACAGCGCCTATCGCGCTCCTTTAAATATTTTTAGTAGATAGGCGAGGGCCGGGAAAATCAGGATCGATCCGATCGCGAGCGCCCATAGCAGGGCGGAAAGCGTGGCCTGCGGGGCCGCGGCCTCAAAAAAGGTGATTGGCCCGGACTTGAGCAGCACGGCGGCGGGCAGCTGAATGGCATACCATCCGAGCAGAACGAGGGCCACGATGCTCGCCCCCAGCGCCCGCGACCAGAGCACGCTCTGCTTTAGGCTGCGAAACAAGGGGTAGAAGAGCAGGGTGGCCAAGCAGAAACAAGCCACGCTCCAGGGATGGGTGAAAAATTCCCGAAAAAGCGGGCGCCCTTCGAGCTCACTGGTGAAGAACACCAGCACGCCCGAGGCGAGCATGGCGATGCTGGAGGCGCGTGCTTTGCGCCAGAAAGACTGTTGCAAGCTGGGGGTGTTGGCCTCGCCCACCAGATAGACTGCCGCCAAAAACGCAAAGAGGCTGGTGGTGAAGAGGCCCATGGCCAAACAAAACCAGTTGGCCCAGGGAGCAAGGTAAAGCTCCGCAAAGGTGGTGGCCGTGGGGTCGATGCGTCCCAGGATCAGGGCCCCTCCGGTGACGCCCAGAAAAAAGGACGTCCACAGGCTGGAGAGCGCGAATGTCCAGTTGTAGAGCGGCTGGAATTCAGGGGTGAGGGTGTCGTAGTGACGGAAGGTGAAGGCGCAGCCGCGCGCCACGATGCCGATCAGCACCAGGAGCACGGGAAGGTGCAGATAAATAGAAATTAGGGAATAGAGGGGCGGGAATCCAACAAAGACAATCACGAGGGCCAGGATCAACCAAACGTGATTTGCTTCCCATACGGGAGCCATGGCTTCGCTGATGAGTTTGCGTTCTGCGGACCCCGATTTGCGGCTGAGAAAGAGTTCGAGCACGCCAGCGCCAAAGTCGGCACCTCCGAAAAGCACGTACAAAAGCAAAGAGGCGGCAAGAAAACCGAGCACGGCGAGGAGAATCATAGGTCCCCTCCTCGGGCGGCGATCACCTGTTTGTGCAGGGCAATGGTTTGCCGGTAGAGCAGCAGGGCCACCACCGCCGAGAGAAAGGCGTACAGGAAACAATAAATAATAAATGTGTAGACGATCCCGGGCCGAGGCGTGAGCGCGTCGGCCGTGCGTAGGATGCCGTAGATGATCCATGGCTGGCGGCCCGTCTCCGTCACGATCCAACCGGCTTCGATCGCGACGAAACCCAAGGGGGTGCAAACGATGAGCGCATTCAGGAACCAGGGAGCGATTGTTCCTCGCCTCCAGAGAGTGAAAAGCGCATAGGCCCCAAGGAGGGCGAGCAGGGTGCCAATGGCGATCATCACTTGAAAGGCCGTATGGGTCACGCGCACCGGGGGCCATTCGCTTTCGGGAAATTCCTCGAGCCCCTTCACTTCGGCCGAAAAATCTCCGAAGGCCAGGAAACTCAAGGCGCCCGGGATTTCGAGGGCGTAGCGATTGGTGCGCGTGGCGGGGTCGGGCCAGCCGCCGAGGAGGAGGGGCGCATGGGTTTGGGTGTGAAAGAGCGCCTCCATGGCGGCGAGTTTGGCCGGCTGGCGCTTGGCCACGCTCTTGGCTGCGAAGTCCCCCACGAGCGGCTGCACGAGGGAGGCAATAGCGGCAAATACGAGGGCAATTTTCAGGGCCGAGAAATGAATCGGAAAATGGTTCCGTTTCCATAACCAGGCATGCAGGCCCGCCACCGCAAAACCCACGGCTTGGAACGCAGCCACTATCATATGCAAGCCCTGCAGGAAGGCAGCGTCGTTGAACATCGCGGCCCAGGGGTCGATATTGGTGGGATTTCCGTTGTTCCAGTCAAAGCCGGCCGGGCTGTTCATCCAGCCATTGGCGCAGATCACAAAAAATCCTGAGGCCAAACCACAGATTCCCACGGCGAGGCCGCTTGTCCAATGTGCCCACGGGCCGATGCGGTTCCAGCCGTAGAGAAAGATCCCGAGCGCGATGGCTTCGAGGAAAAAGGCCGTGCCCTCCCAGGAGAAGGGCATGCCGATGATGGGGCCGGCATGCACCATAAATCCTGGCCAGAGCAGGCCAAGCTCAAAGGAGAGCGCCGTGCCCGAGACGGCCCCGACGGCAAAAAAGATCGCCACTCCCTTGGCCCAGGCTTTGGTGAGGAGTAGATAGTGGGGTTTGCGCTTTTTGAGGTAGAGCCAGTGGGAGGCGGCCATAAAAAAGGGCATGGCCATGCCGATGGACGCAAAAATGATATGGAACCCTAGGCTGAGGGCCATCTGCGAACGGGCCGCGAGGAGATCGTCCATGGGTATGGCTTACCACCTTCGGCGCTTGGTGAGCTGCGGCAAAATTCTGAGTTTCGTCGACAGTGGGAGATTTGCTAAGCTAAGCACGGAGAAACCTATGGAAAGCGTTTTGCTGGTCGAAGATGATGCGGATATCCGAGGAGCTCTGAAGGGTTTTTTGAAGGACGAGGGCTACGAGGTGATCACGGCTGCCAATGGCCGCGAGGCGCTCGAAGAGCTGCAGGAAAAAAAACCAGGCTTGGTGCTGCTCGATCTGATGATGCCGGTGATGAATGGTTGGGAATTTTTGGCAGAAAAAAATCACCAGCCGAAACTGTCCGGTGTTCCGGTGCTGGTGATTTCGGCCGTGCCGGGCAGTCCCTATATTCCGGGCGCCCTAGGGTTTTTGAAAAAGCCCATAGACCTCAGCCGCTTGATGGACTTCGTGGAGCTTTATTGTCATTAAAGCCGTCCCTCCATGGACGATTTTTTAAAACCGCTTCTAGTATTGCTGGCGACTAGAATCAGAGTCGCGGGGGCTGGAACGGCGATTGCCCGCATTGTCGCGGCTCTCGCGGCTGCTTTGGTTGCGCGGGTTACGTTCCGGGTAGCCACCCGAGCGGCGTCCCTCGCTAAAACGCCCTTCTTCGCGATCGCTTCGATCGTCCCCGCGGTCGTTATAGTCTCTTGCGGAATAGCGTTCTTCGGTATCCGATTCCGGCTCAAAGCGTCCGTACTCTCTTTCGCGATCATAGTCGCGGTCTTGGTCTCGTTCTTCGTCGAGAGCGTAGCCGCGGCTCGCGAGGCCGTCGTCCTCACGGAAGCGCTCTCGGGCGTCATAGTTGTCGTCTCGGCGGTCGTTGCCTGGGCTCCTACGATCGTCTTCGCTACGTCCTTGGCCATAGCCCATTCGGTCTTGGCTGGTTCGGTCCATGCGCCCTTCGCCCATGCGACGGCTAGGATCAAACGACCGGGAGCCACGAGTGGCATTGCGGTCGCTCATCGAGCCTCGGCCTGAGCTCGGACGAGAGCGGGAATTTCTGTCTTGGTTGCTTGGATTTGCCATGGGTAGAACTCCTTCAAAGGCCCACGTTTGCCGCAGGCACGGATTGTTGTTCTGAAGAAATTAGCAAGGCAGGGACCAGTTTTTTCTGCCTCTAAAGACAGGAAGCGCCAAAACGAAATGGATCTATGCCCCGAGAGTGGCGTGTTTCCTCAGTAGGCTTGGGCGCGGGCGAG
>JAKFYM010000239.1 GCA_021730855.1 Bdellovibrionales bacterium | reverse complement strand
ATGCGCGGAACTGCTCTCATTGCGAAGCAAGGTTGGCAGTTCCTGTTTTGTCCGCAAACAGTAGGAAGTCTCTCGACTTTGGGCTGGTACCCACCCCTCAGCTAAAGAAGGGGCTTTTCTAGGATAATAGAATTGGAGGCATCAAAGGCCATTGAACATACCCAATGCAAACCTTTCTCATCTCGGCCATGGAGACTGCTCCGTGATTTGCAAAATATAGTAGCGAAGGATGCGGACCGCAGGCACGAGGAGAACAAGACTCTTCTGGAGTTCAACCAGCGTTGCCAAGAGAGGCGCTAAAACGCACTCCTGTATTTTATTTACAAAGAAAATACAGCCAAATAGACCAAAAAAAAGCGGCCCCTTCTTTCGAAGAGGCCGCCGAGAATAAACCCGATCCGAAAAATAGATCTGGAGACAACGCCCACTAGATTTCTAAATCTATCGCGTGGGAACTCCCGCATCTATTCCTAGTTTCGCGGATTACAATAGCTCTTTACCGATTGTGCGATAGTTTCCACCCACACACTGGTAGGTCACGCGGTACCTAGCAAGGGCGTTTCCGCTTTCGCGGTCTTCTTGCGTCTCATACTCGCCAACAACATCCGTGCGAATGTTGCCTTCGGTACAGGTATTAGCAAGGTGCTGAAGCGGACGACCCGAGTGCAGTTCTTTAGCGATGGTACGGTAGTTGCCGTTTACACACTGGTAGGTCACGCGGTAGGTAGCAGCCGCGTTTCCGCTCTCACGGTCGTCTTGCGACTCATACTGACCTACGAAATCCGTGCGCGTCCGTCCTTCAGTACAGGTAGAAGGAAGGTGTTGAAGAGGGCGACCCGAGTGCAACACTTTGCCAATTACCCGGTATTGTCCATTCACGCACTGGTAGGTCACGCGGTAGGTAGCAGCAGCATTTCCGCTTTCACGGTCATCTTGCGACTCATACTGACCTACGAAATCCGAGCGAACATTGCCTTCCGTACAGCCGAAGCCAGCAGCCTGAGCAGAGCCCCCAACAATCATTGCACCAAAAATAAATAAAACTTTTTTCATTTGATCCTCCATTTCGGCCTAAGAAAATCTTAAGCCCCTTATTTGTCGAAGCAGCTTGTAACAAACAGAAAAAACAGAAACAAGCCGGAGAAATTTTTTGCGCTTACAGCTATTTGTATGTCTGTACGAAGACACGCCAACTTCCAGCCTTTAGGGAAGGCTACATTATGGAAATCTATATTTTATGCGGCGCACTCGAGCAGGTTGCAGGCTCATTTCGACCAGGAGCAAAAAATAAAAGTGAAACGGTATGCTCAGTGGCCAACATCCTTAGTGGCTTTGCTGCATTTTCTAGGAACCATCATTTCCTATCTACTTTTTGTTTTTACTAAATATACTTTATTAACATGAATCAAAGAGAGTAAGAAACACGGCTGCCGCCGCATGGACGTCTGTCCTCCTTGTTGGTGGATAAAATGAATTTGCTTGGCCTTACTTCGATTTGCCAAATAAGAAAGGAAAAGTCAGAAGTCTATAGTGTTCGCTGAGGCGAAAGACGCTTACCTTCAGCCATGTCCCAACATTAGTTCGGGAATATTTGGAGGATACAATGAAACAACTTACCCTAGGTGCCGTTCTGACACTTCTTGCTCTTCCCCTCATGGGCCCATCTGCTCAAGCGTCTGCCGATTCGACTTTTGTCGGCTCTTTGCAAACGATCCTGGACGACCGTCATGAATGCTGGGCTATCGATCGAGCCGGCTATGATTATTTCGGGGATAGCTTCCGAGATATGTACCAAGCGAAAGCTAATGCCCTAGCTGCCTGCCACGCTCGCAGCAGATCGGGTGGATGTCGCATCAGAACTTGTGGAACGACCCAAGAGGATTAACCGCGATTTCGGGTTATTTCAGATGGTCGCTAGCTGAAATAACCCGAGACACCTTTATGACTTCTCCCGCGGCAAAGTACCGCCAATGCATCCGTGCTCCAATAGCGGGGACGGATCAGAGGCGAATTCTCTATTCCCTAAGGATTTTTTTGAGACCCTTAGGACTTCTTCTCGATCTTTTCCTGTTTTTCCAAATCTTCCAGCCCGCTCAAGCCTTCCTTGAATCCGCGGATGCCTCTGCCCAAGAAAGAGCCTAGCTCTGGAATCCTCTTGGATCCAAATAGCAGTACCACTATGCCTACAATGCAGTACCACTATGCCTACAATAATGATGTGTCCTATACTAATTCCATTCCCTCCTACCCTTTCAGTATCTTCTCGATGCGAGATCGATTGGCGTTGATTTCTTGGTCTGATCCGAAGGTACAGCTCCAGATTGCCGACATTCTCGAGCTCTGGGCAGTGGCAAGGTCGGAAGCAATGGCAACTTCCGTAGCTCTTAGGTAGTCATCGTGAAATATGGATGCTTGCAGCCCCTTGAGCTGGCTGAGCTTCATGAACGGATTTCCATTTTTGTGGGTTGATTGCCTGTGCCTAGGAGTAGAATTTCTCTCCTACCCTCTCAATATGTTCTAATAAATCCGAATTATCGACCTGATGAAGTAAAGCTAAATCCACCTTATACGCAAGCAGCAGGTCATCTATTTCGTTTTCTATTTTCAGTAATTCTTTGAGCGGCATAGATGGCGCCACCAAAACAATGTCAATATCTGATCCTGGCTTATAGTTTCCTTTGGCGCGCGAGCCATACACCAAGGCTTCCTCGATCAAAGGATTTTTTTAGAAAGCCGTCCCTTTATATGACTCCGGATGGTCATTGGATCCCGGACGCCATCCACTAAACCTTAGCAAAATCAGCTGAAAACCGGACAGCCGTGTGGTAGCTCGTATCGGTTTCGCCTAGCGACAGACTTTGCGAGCGCTTCCCAGCGTCCAGATTACGACTCCAAATATGCTAGCATTCCCTGCAATGAGGAGATCCCATGAAGCCCTTTTTTACGCGCAATACCTTTCGTTATTTCGACCTCGCTAAAAAAAATAAAAAGAAGAAGGAGTGGTTCCTCAAAAACAAGGACCTCTACGAAACAGTGGTTCGGGAACCCTTCGCCCAATTGATCCGCGAGATGGGTTTCCGCTTTTCCGATCGGCTACCGCATATCGTGATGAGTCCGCGAAAAGTTTCGCGGCCATTGCGGCCAGAAAAGAAGGCGCAGGAGCGCGGCTGGGTGAAGGCGAGCGCTATGTTCTTCTTATCTGAAAAACAAACTTCGATGTTCGAATGGAATCCCGGCCTCTACTTCCAGCTCGGGGACGAGAAGGAAGACAACGTGATGGGGATCGGCCTCTATGGTCCCTCGAGCCGGCAGGTGAAACGCCTGCGCCTTGCCTTCGTGGAAGACTGCGCCACCCTAGATAAGATCCTAAAAAATCCAAAGCTCAAAAAATACTGGGGAGGATTGGCCGAAGAAAAATATAAGCGATTTCCCAAAGGTTTTCGGGAAGATCATCCGTCCGCAAAATATCTTTGGTATAAACAATTCTTCCTGCGCCGAAGCTTTAGCCGCAAAGAAGTGGTCTCTAGAGATTTTGTAGACACCGTGCTGAAATCCTTTGAAGCGGGACTGCCGCTCTTTGCCTGGATCCGCAACGCGGTAGGGGTCTATGACCGGCGCGAGGCCGAACAAGAGCGCCGCGATCGGGAAGCGCTGCGGATGGAAGAGGAGAGCATGCGCTTATAGAGCGTGGTGCTTAATCCCACAAGGAGCGCTCGGTCCTGCATGGTTTGCCTTTGGCTCGCCAGAAGTGAGGTCTTCGTAATTAGTTCCCTTCATGAGGGATAATATTTCCCTCACCATCCGTAAAAATAATGGGGTTCGTTACACCCGTAAAAATGATGGAATTCGGCACACGCATTCTTTCAAGAATGTATTCGATCAAGGCATGCAAATCAGTTGCACTTTGCTCTCGCGAGTTAAGCAGAGACACCCCCAGCAAAGAATTTTTTTCACCTTCTTCTACTTTTTCTTGCAGTCCTAAAGTTGTATTCTGCAATTGGGTCGCGAGGCGGCGGCGGGCGCCATATAAATCATATGAATGCATCATGCTCGGCATGTGCTGCCAAGCCTCTTCGCGTTCTTGATTACTATAGGACTGTCCTAAAGAAAGATTCTCAAGAGAACTGATCGGATCTTTCAAAAAAAGTCGATCGTTGGTGGT
>JAKFYM010000268.1 GCA_021730855.1 Bdellovibrionales bacterium | reverse complement strand
CTGTCGTAGCCAAAAAAATCTCGCACATGCGTGTAATTTTTTTGCTCCACATGGCATTGGTCATTTTTCTTGTAAGGCCGGCCTCTCTGGAGTGGGATTCTCAGATAGTTTTTTAACTGGTGATTCAAAAATTCATTCCCGTTGTCGCAAGAAAAACTTTTTAACGAGAAGGGAATCGATACCTGGATGTCGTCGAGAGAATCAATCACGCCTTTTCCCGATTTTCCCCACATGGCCCTGTTTTCCGTCCAGCCAGAGAGCACATCCGTCATCGTGAGTGACCAAGCAAAAACTCCGCTCATGCTATCCCCGCAATGTGCCACCGTATCTGCCTCAACGTGCCCTAGTTCCTTTACGTTCCAATCCAGTGGTTTCACGGGAATGATATTTTTAAGCCTCCGGTTGGGCACTGTGCCTGTATTTTTCTTTCGCCGACCATCGGCTCTCGCCGATGCCAACGCGCGATCCATCGTGGCGGGGCTCATCTTGCGAAGCTCAGCCTTTATCACCTCAGGGCAATCAAACATCGGCAGCCAATCTGTAAATGATTCCTTCAATTTCTTGGAGCACATCTGGCGGGAGGCGAGCCAAAATTTTTTCAGCGCCTCTTTCACCTCTGCCGTGTAAGTGGGTTTTCGCCCGGGAGATTTTCGTGGGCCATCTACGGCATTCATAAGGCGCACGGCGTGTTTGCGATGGAATCCAAGGTTCCGGGTAATTTCAAAAAGAATCAAACTTCGAATATACCGTGTAGATTTTTGGTAATGCGCTCTCAAAAGAACGATATACTCTCTTCGGGATGCGTTGCTCATAGTAGAAAATCCTTTTTCTTCAACAAGTTAAAGGGCATTTGTTTGGTTACAACTATTGTGAGGCAACGCTCCCACCACTCATAATCCAAACTCCCTAAAAATCTCCTCCCGGTAACATCTTCAATGAGTCAAAACGCACACTCGGACTAATGTTTAATTGTCTCAGGTTATTTTCTTGGGATGCCGACAAATTTGGGAAGTTTGTGGAGCGTCTTTCCAAGAGGTCTTTTATGAAGAAATTTATTTTATTGGCTGTACTGATGGGTTTCTTTCCCGTAGCCGGATTTGCCGGTTTATATGACAATGTTACCTGCCGCACACAATGCGAATTAGGAGCAGTTAGACCTCACACTGGTCCAGGTGGTGGTTGCTATGTGTGCAAGGTCGGTGGACTTCGCTGCAAGGGCGATACTGGCAGTAAGTGGGTCTTACAAAGCTGCCCCGCTGGATCACGTGGCACAGATGTCGACGGCGACGGCGAGCTAAAAGACGAAGAACACGGCGAGTAGGCTTAGATTTTTAGCTCCGGCCAATTCCGTAATAAGTAAATCCGCGCTTTTTTAGGCTATCGGGCTTCCAGAGATTGCGTCCGTCGAAAATCACGGGTTGTTTCAGCAACGATTTAATCTTCTCAAAATCCGGAGTGCGGAATTCGTTCCACTCCGTGATTAGAGCTAGCGCTTCGGCGCCTTCCAGCGCGGCGTAGGCCGAATCTACCAAACGGAAATTCGTAAGATCCGTGCCCTGCTGCTTTAGAGCCGCTTGAGCGGTCTCGTGGGCGATCGGGTCGAAGGCTTGCACCTTCACTCCTGCTTTGAGCAAAGAATCGATCAGCACAAGCGCAGGGGCTTCCCGCATGTCATCTGTATTAGGTTTAAACGCCAATCCCCAGATAGCCACGGTTTTACCTTTGAGAGAGGAAAGGCCGCCGAAATGGGCGTGCATCTTATCGCCGAGAACTTGCTTTTGGCGTTCGTTATGGGCTTCTGCCGCCGCGATCACATGCATGGGCAAGCCGGCTTCTTTACCGGTGCGCAGAAGGGCTTTTACGTCTTTCGGAAAGCAGGATCCGCCGTAGCCAGGACCTGGGTAAAGGAAATGACGTCCGATGCGCACATCGGTGGTAATTCCCGCGCGTACGCTTTCTACGTCGGCGCCCACTTTGTCGCAGAGAAGAGCGATCTCGTTGATGAAGGAAATCTTCGTGGCGAGCATCGCGTTGGCGGCGTACTTCGTCATCTCGGCGCACACGTTAGTCATGCGGATGATCGGATTTCCCTGGCGCACGAAAGGCTCGTAGAGTTCACGCATTGTGTTCCAGGCTTCGTCATTTTCAGTGCCGATCACTACGCGGTCGGGCTTGAGGAAGTCGTCGATGGCGGAGCCTTCTTTGAGGAATTCAGGATTGGACACCACGCTGAAGGGTTGAGTGGTTTTGCTGCGCACGATTTCGGAAACTTTTTTAGCAGTGCCCACAGGCACCGTGCTTTTATTCACGATGATCTTAAAGCCATTCATCGCAGTAGCGATATCGCCTGCCACCTTGAGCACGGCGGTGAGGTCGGCCGAGCCGTCGCTGGAAGACGGCGTGCCTACCGCGAGAAAGACCACTTGCGAGCGCGTTACGGAGTCGCGAAGGTCGGTAGTGAAATTTAGTCGTCCTTCGGCTAAATTTTTCTGGATAAGTTCGTTGAGTCCGGGCTCATAGATGGGTGACTCGCCCTTTTTAAGCATCGCAATCTTAGCGGGATCAATGTCCACGCAGTAAACTTCGTTGCCCGTTTCGGCGAAGCAAGTGCCCGCCACCAATCCTACGTATCCCGTTCCTACAATGGCTACCTTCATAGTTCTCCGTTATACTGGAAAAAATGGCCCCCCGTCCACCCCTCTCCGTAGTGATCATTACCCTCAATGAGGAGCGCAATATTCTGCGCTGCCTTAGAAGTGTGGCATGGGCGGCTGAGACGCTTGTAGTGGACTCGGGGTCTATCGACCGCACGCGGGAAATAGCGGCGACTGAGGGCGCAATAGTGCTGCAGCATGCCTGGGAAGGCTACGGGCAGCAAAAGAATTGGGCCTTGTCGCAGGCTAAACAGCCGTGGGTGCTATTCCTCGACGCGGACGAAGAAGTAACGAATGAGCTGAAAGATGAAATCTGTTCATTCCTGGAGAAAGAGGGCGTCGGCGAGAGCCCAAGCATTAAGGGCGCCCATTTTCCGCGCAAAACGTGGTTCTTAGGGCGTTGGATTCTGCATGGAGGATGGTATCCCAATCGATTGGTGCGTCTTGTCCATCGTGAGGGCGCGCGTTGGACGGAGCCCGCCGTACACGAAGAATTGCAAGTGAATGGTCCTGTGCACGCGATGGAAGCAGACCTGCTTCATTATACGTTTCGCACCGTCGGTGACCAGGTGCTCACAAATATTCGCTTCGCCCGACTCGGCGCCAAAGTGGCAAAGGTGCGAGGACAGAAGGGCACGCTCCTACGCATTTTACTCAAGCCGATCGGAAAATTTCTGGAGACTTATCTTTGGAAGCGTGGCTTTCTTGATGGCTTTCCTGGCTTCGTGATATCCATAAATGCGGCCCATTCCATCTTTTTGAAATACGTGGAGCTACGCTTTGAAGAAGATCCTGATCATCGATAATACTTTCGATCCGCCCCACGGGTGTCCGGAAATTAAAAACTTACTCGAAATTTCAGCTCCCGATTTGGGAAAGGTAGACGTAAGTTTCGCGCGCGCTCCTGAGGGGAAAATTCCCGCTAACCTCGATTCATATGATGGCGTGGTTCTTTCGGGGTCTAAAACACGAATTGAAGAGACGGCTCCTTGGATCGAAGCCGAGATGGACGCGATCCGAAAGCTCTACGAATTAAAAATCCCCACGTTTGGCATCTGCTATGGCGAGCAACTAATTGCCCGTACCATGGGGGGCGGAACGGGTGCGGCCAAGCAATACGAATATGGCTGGGTAGAAGTAAAAGTAAGCGCCGCTTCCCCACTTTTTGAGGGATTACCCAAGAGCTTTCATTCCTTCGAATATCACGCCGATGAAGTACGAAGCTTGCCGGCGAATTTTAAGCTTACCGCTAGTAGTGCGGATTGTCCGGTGCAAGCCTACGACGTAAACGGTGCACCGATGTGGGGCGTGCAGTTTCACCCGGAGCGGGGAGTGGAACACGGGCAGAAGAGCTTAGAGAAAGTGAAGGCTCGGAACGATAAGGTGATCAACGCCGACAAGGGCGCGGAACTCGCCATCGGCGACGCGGTGACGGTCGAGCCGGGGCTCTACTGCAAGGCGATCGGCGGCGTGCGCGTCGAGGACATCGTGGTGGTGACGGCCACCGGCTGCACGAA
>JAKFYM010000417.1 GCA_021730855.1 Bdellovibrionales bacterium | reverse complement strand
GCAAAGGCCTCATAAAGGGCGACACCAAGCTGCGCCCTTTAGATTTCGAAGACCAGAACGAGAGTGATTCCATCATCGACTTTATCGGGGACATGCTCGAAGTGTATCGAGAAGAGCTGAACTGCTTTGCCGGCGACCGGGGTGGACAATCCTACTCCCAACAGCTCGTGGTGACCGAAACCATGATCGACGGCGAAAAGGCCACGATCGATCTCTCCACTCTCGGCACGGCGCCCTTTCAGCCGAAAAACAAACCCCAGGCCCTTAAGCTCAAGGCCAAGAAAAAAATCGATTTTTGTTTGGTGATTGAGTCCGAAGGCACGGCCAACACCCTCCAGAGCATGGGCTTTACCAAGCGCAACCGCTGCATCCTGATGGGTGCCGGGGGCGTGCCCACCAACGGCACGCGTGGCTGGTGCAAACTCATCCAAGACGAGCTCGACGTGCCCATGTATTTTTTCGGGGACCTCGACGCCTACACCCTGCAGAATATTTTCCGCACCCTCAAGGCAGGCTCGGCAGCCTCTTTGATCCGGAACGCGCACTTCAGCGCCCCGAACGTGAGATTCCTCGGCGTGCTACCGGAGGACGTGAAGAAGTACGACCTGCCTTTCTACCGCGTGAAGGAAAATGACGTGGCCGAGGCCCGCTCCCTGAAAAAGGCGCGCGATGCCCTGGAAAATGATCCCTTCTTCCTCGACAAACGCAACCGCGGCCTAGCCGACATCCTGCGCTGGCTCTTGAAAGAGAAAATCCGCTGCGAGCAGCAGTCGCTTTTCTCCGTGGACCCAAAAGATCCGATCAAGATGGAGAAAATCATCCTGGAGAAAATCGCCAAGGGATCGTACGTATAAGCAATGAATGTTGCCCTGCTTGGAGCTTCTAACAATCCCAGTCGCTATGCCTATCTTGCGCTCAATATGCTGCGGGACCACGGGCATGAGGTATTTCCCGTGCATCCTTCTCTACAAGAGAGCTCGGGCGTAAAAGTATTGCCAGAACTTAGAGCTATTCCCGCGGCCATTCACACCCTCACGATGTATGTGGGACCACAAATATCTACGGGCCTTGAGGCGGAAATCCTCGCGCTTCGCCCAAAGCGGGTGATTTTTAATCCAGGTTCGGAAAATCCGGCATTGGCCGCAGCCCTAGAACGCGCGGGAATCGCCACCATAACTGCCTGCACGCTGGTGATGCTCCAGGCGGGGCATTTTTAGCACATATTTGCCGCCATTTTTTTCTGAGTACGCTTCTTGCTACGCCTTTCTCCAGTTTTGGAGAATTCTATGCGCATTGCGATGCTTGCCCCTCTTTATGAGAGTGTTCCACCCAAATTATATGGAGGCACCGAAAGGGTGGTCTCCCACCTCACCGAAGCCCTGCTGGAGCTTGGCCATGAGGTGACTCTCTTTGCCAGTGGCGATTCCCTAACCAAGGCCAGATTGCGTGCGCCCTGCTCGCAGGCCCTGCGCCTGGATGCCAGCTGCCGCGACTACCAAAGCCCCCACGTGCTCGAGCTCGAGATGCTGATGCAGGAAGTGGAGCGCTTCGATGTGATTCACTTTCACACCGACGGCATGCACTTTCCCTATTCGCGTCGCCTGCAGGTGCCAACGGTAAGCACCCTGCACGGCCGGCTCGATCTTCCCGAGCTCCATTCGCTTTTTCGGGAATTCGCCGAACTTTCGTTTGTTTCCATCTCCAATAGCCAGCGCCAACCCCTGCCCTACCTGAACTGGGCAGGCACCGTCTATCACGGCTTGCCGAACAATCTTTTGCGCTTTCAGCCCCAGCGGAAAGGCGATTACCTCGCGTTTCTCGGCCGCATCTCCCCGGAAAAAGGGCCCGTGGACGCCATCGAGATCGCCAAGCGGGCCGGGAAAAAAATCAAGATCGCCGCCAAGGTGGACGCCGCCGACCGCGCGTATTTTGCGTCCATCGCCCCGCATTTTGCTCAGCCTCATGTAGAGTTCATTGGAGAGATCAACGACCAGGAAAAAAGTGAATTCCTGGGCAATGCCCTCGCACTGCTTTTCCCGATCGACTGGCCCGAGCCCTTTGGCTTGGTGATGATCGAGGCCATGGCCACAGGCACGCCCGTGATCGCCTTTCCCCGCGGCTCGGTGCCCGAGGTGATCGAGCCAGGAGTGAGTGGCTACGTGGTGAACTCGGTCGCGGAGGCCGTGCGCGCCGTGGAGCGTTTGCCCAAAATCAGCCGCTGGCGCTGCCGCATGGAGTTTGAGCAGAGATTTTCTGCCACGCGTATGGCGCGCGACTATGTGTCCGTATACCAGCGCCTGCGCGTGCCTATGCAACGAGAGCTAACAAAGGCGGTTTGAAACACCGATGCTGCCACAGGTAGACCGATATTATGTGTCCACCACTTCGGCCCTGGCCGAGGTGGAGAACCGTATCTTGAAGGAGGGCGACACCTTCGCCATCCTCGATCGCTTCGGGGACCTCTGCTCGGTGGGAAAAGACGAACTCGGCATCTACCATCGCGGCACCCGCTACCTCTCGGAGCTAAAATTCCGCATCGGCCGCAATGAACGCCCGCTCCTGCTGAACTCCACCCTAAGATCCGACAATGGCCTTCTGCGCGTGGAGCTCACCAATCCCGACATGAAATTTGGCCGCCAGGGCCTGATCAAAAAGGGCACTCTGCACATTCGCCGCGATAAGTTCCTCTATAATTCTTGTTGTTATGACTCTTTTACGGTCTTCAACTACGGCGAGACCGACCTAGAGATCCCCGCGCGCTTTTATTTTGGCGCCGACTACCGCGATATATTCGAAGTGCGGGGGACCAAACGGCAACAACGAGGAGAGCTTCTCGAACCGACCATCGATGATAATAAAATTTGTTTATTCTACCGCGGGCTCGACCTAGTGGAGCGCAGGACAAGACTGCACTACAACTTCGCCCCCTCCGCCACCCGTGGCGGCGAGGTGCATTTCAACATCCGCGTCTCGCCCCAGGGCGTTTGTCGCTTTCACTTCAATGCACAATTCCTGGAAGCAGGAGAAAATCGACTCGAAGTGGCCGCCGAAGAGGGGCAGAAGCGCGTGAAGGGGAGCTACCTGCGGGGTCGTGCGCATTTTTCTCATGTGCGCTCCAGCAATGAGCATTTCAACCAGTGGGTGGAGCGCTCCACGAGCGACCTAGTGATGCTCGCCACAGAGACCGCCACCAAAGACCTCTACCCCTATGCCGGAATTCCCTGGTACTGCTGCCCCTTCGGCCGCGATGGCATCTGGACGGCGCTCGAATGCCTTTGGGCCGATCCCTTGCTCGCCAAAGGAGTGCTGCGTTTCCTCGCCCACACGCAAGCCAAAGACCACAGCCCCGAGCGCGATTCGGCACCCGGGAAAATTTTTCACGAGATGCGCACGGGCGAGATGGCCGCGCTCAATGAAATTCCTTTTGGGTTGTACTATGGCAGTGTCGACACCACGCCGCTCTTCCTCTACCTGGCGGGAAAATACCACGAACGCACCGGCGATCTTGAGACCATCCGCGAGCTCTGGCCCAATCTCGAGCTGGCCCTGACCTGGATCAACACCCATGGCGATCGCGATGGCGATGGTTTCGTGGAGTACCAGCGCGAGACCGAGCGCGGGCTCGCGCAACAGGGCTGGAAGGACTCGCACGACTCGGTCTTTCATGCCGACGGCTCCGACGCCGTGGGCCCGATCGCGCTCTGCGAGGTGCAGGGCTATGTCTACGCCGGAAAACTCGCCATGGCTAATCTGGCCGCCTGCCTAAATAAAAAAGAACTATCCGAGCGCCTTCGGCAAGAGGCCAAAGAGCTGCGCACGCGCTTCCATGAGGCCTTCTGGCTACCGGAGCTCAACACCTACGCGATCGCCCTCGACGGAAAAAAACAAGCCTGCCGCGTGAACAGCTCCAATGCCGGCCACTGCCTATTGATGGGCATCGTGCCCGAGGATTGCGCCCCCCTGCTCGTCGAAACTCTTATGAACAAGCGCCTCTTCTCCGGCTGGGGCATCCGTACCCTCGCCACGGACTCTCCGCGCTACAACCCGATGTCCTACCACAATGGCTCCGTCTGGCCGCACGACACCACGATAGTGGCCATGGGCATCGCGCGTGCCGGCCACAAAAAATCGGTGGAGCAAGTGTTCGAGGCGGTCTTCCATGCGAGCAAACACA
>JAKFYM010000431.1 GCA_021730855.1 Bdellovibrionales bacterium | reverse complement strand
GTAACCTCACGTCGATCAATGGCGAACGTGTGCGCACCTTTCAGCGTCTCTCTAGCGGCGATCGCATCGTGCGTTCCGCCGATGATGCCGCCTCGCTCTCGATTTCCGAAAAACTCCAAGCCAGCATCCGCAGCCTGCAAATGGCCTCGCGCAATTCCAACGACGGCATCTCGCTCGTGCAGACTGCCGAGGGCGGCATCAACGAAGTGCAAAACATCCTCATCCGCCTCCGCGAACTTTCCGTGCAGTCGGCCTCCGACACCATCAGTGACGTGGAAAGGCGCTACACCAACGAAGAGTTCCAGCACCTCAAGAGCGAGATCCAGCGCATCGCCCAGACCACCAACTACAATGGCACTGCGCTCCTGAATGGGATGGGCCAAGAGTTGGAATTCCAAGTGGGCATCGACAATAGCGCCGTTTTTGACCGCGTTCGTTTCCCCGCTGGCGATGCCAATATGACCACCTCCTCGCTCGGCATCGGCGGAAATCGAGTGGACAGCAAGCAACTCGCTTTCGAAAATCTCCCCAGCCTGGATTCCGCCATTGAGCGCGTGA
Organism: Bdellovibrionales bacterium; assembly: GCA_021730855.1. GTDB lineage: Bacteria > Bdellovibrionota > UBA1018 > CAIPTA01 > CAIPTA01 > JAKFYM01. The sequence continues at coordinate 3,683 of JAKFYM010000431.1, read as the reverse complement.
GTCTTTTTCGCTCGCAGCTCGGGGCTTTCCAGGCTTCCTTGAGCGCGAACGTGCAGGTGGTGGGAAGCCAACGCGAGAATCTTAGTATTGGAAACTCCCGCATGCGCGATACTGATATGGCGGAATGGTCGGCCGTGGGAGTGCAGAAGGAAATCGTGGCTCAGGCCGGAACCGCGGTGATGGCTCAGGCCAACAACCTTGGCCGCAACGCACTGACGCTCCTCGGCGCCTAGCGCGGGGAATAAAAGCTTGAATGCGGCGCTGGGCAGTGAGTAAAGTGCCCAGATGCAAAAAACTTTCTTATCGCTCTTGGTGTTTTTTTTCTCCCTGAACGTAGCGCAAGCCCAGTTGAAAGTGGCCTTGGTGCTCGACAAAGGCGGCAAGGACGATAAGTCCTTCAATAGCGCGGCCTTTGCCGGTGTCAATAAAGCCAAAAAAGAATTTGGTATAAACTTAAAATATGTAGAGGCCATGGACGATGCGGCGATTGAGTCCACGATCCGCTCCTTCGCCCAGAAAAAATTCGACCTCATCATCGGCGTGGGGTTTGCCATGGCCGATGGGGTGCAGAAGGTGGCCGCGCAGTTTCCGCAGCTGAAATTCGCGCTCGTCGACGCCGAGGTGAAGCTACCCAATGTGCAGAACCTGCTCTTCCAGGAGCATGAGGGCAGCTACCTCGTGGGCGCGATCGCGGGCCTAACCACCAAGACCAATAAAGTGGGCTTTTTAGGCGGCATGGACGTGCCTCTGATCCGGCGTTTCCAAATGGGTTATGCGGCCGGAGTGAAAAAAGTGAATCCCAAGGCCGTGGTGAGCACCAACTATATCGGAGTGACCGGCGATGCCTGGAACAATCCCGCCAAGGGCAAGGAGCTGGCGTTGGCCCAGTTCAACCAAGGGGCTGATATCGTGTTCGGTGCGGCCGGCGCCTCTAACTATGGTTTGTTTGATGCGGCCGAGGAGAAAAAATTGTTCGCGATTGGCGTGGACTCCAACCAAAATTGGGTGAAACCCGGCCTTGTGCTCACCTCCATGCTCAAGCGGGTGGATGTGGCGGTGTATGACGCCGTCAAGGCGGTGCAGGAAGGGAAATTCGTTGGGGGCACGCGGCGCTTTGGCCTCGAGAACCAGGGCATCGACTACGCCGTGGACAAGTACAATGAAAAACTCCTTAGCCCCGAGCTGCGCAAAAAAGTGGAAGCCCTGAAAGCCGATATTCTCGCGGGGAAGATTCAAGTTCCCGACTACTATAAAAATGAAAAATAAAGCCGTAGAGCTGCGCGGGATCAACAAATCCTTTGGCGCGGTCCTCGCTAATGAGAACGTGAGCTTGAGCGTGGAGCGCGGCTCGGTGCACGCGATCGTGGGCGAGAATGGGGCGGGAAAAAGCACCGCCATGAAAATCCTCTATGGGCAGTACCAGCCCGATGCCGGCGAGATCCGGATCCACGATGTGGCCCACTCCTGGGATTCTCCCGCCGCGGCCATCGCAGAGGGCCTGGGCATGGTGCACCAGCACTTTCTCTTGGCCCGTCAGCATACGGCCCTCGAAAACATCCTGCTGGCGAGCCAGCGAACGGCTTTCTCCTGCCTGCCCTTTGCCTCGGCCCGCACCAAGGTGGAGCGCCTGATGCAGGAGTTCGCGATGGAGGTGGACCTCGATCGCCCCGTGGAAAAACTCCCCCTCGGGATGCAGCAGCGAATCGAGATCCTCAAGCTGCTCTACTGCGATTCTCAGATCTTGATCTTCGACGAGCCCACGGCCGTGCTCGCACCCCAAGAGATCTCTGCCCTTTTTCAAACCCTGCGTGGCATGGCGGCCCAGGGGAAAACTATCCTCATCATCACCCATAAGCTGAAAGAGGTGCTGGACGTGGCCGATCGCGTGACGATCTTTCGCGCGGGCCGAGTGGTGGCCGAGCGTGAGGTGAGTGAGATGACCTTCCAAGAGTTGGCGGCGCTCATGGTGGGAAGGGAAGTGGCGGACATGGGCGCGCGGAAGCGGCCCGCCCCGGGAAACCAGGTGCTGCTGGAATTGCAGGCCGCCCAACCGCGCGCTATGGGGCTAGAGCACATAAGCCTCCGCCTGCGGGCCGGAGAAATCCTCGGCATTGCCGGGGTGGAGGGGAATGGGCAGAGCGAGCTCCTGCGACTGCTCTTGCACCCGCGCCGGGAATTGGGCTCCGGAAAAATTTTTCTGTGTGGCCAGGATGTGAGCGCCTACAGCACGGCGGAGCTGCGCGCGCTGGGGCTCGGGGTGTTCCCGGAAGATAGGCGTGAGGAAGGCCTGCTCCTCGACAGCAGCCTCAAGGAGAATTTCCTGCTCGGCCGGCAGCGGGCCGCGGGCTTTCGCACCGCCTGTTTTTTGAACCGGCGAAAGATCCGCGCGGCCACCCTGCAGGCGCTCCGGGATTTCGACGTGCGCCCACCGAATCCCGAAGCCATGGCCGATAGCCTGAGCGGAGGGAATCAACAAAAACTATTGGTAGCAAGAGAGCTTGCCGAGTCCCCAAAGGTGCTATTGGCGGCGCAGCCCACCCGAGGCGTGGACATTGGCGCGATCGAGTTCATCCATGAACGCCTCCTAGCCCTGCGTGATTCCGGAGCGGCTGTGCTGCTGCTCTCCTCGGAACTAGAAGAGGTGCTACAGCTCTCCGACCGCGTGCTCGTGATCTTTCGCGGAAAAATCGTGGGATCCTTCAGCCGGGAAGATTTGGACGAAAACAAGATTGGCCTCCTGATGGCCGGAGCGGAGGAGCATTCGGCATGACGGGCCTGCGACCCTTCCTGCTGTCTTTGGCAGGCTTGGCCTTCGGGCTGGGCCTCGGCCTTTTGCTCACGGTCTTTGCCGGGGAGAACCCGCTCCATATCTTGCGCATCCTTTTTCATTCGGCCTTTGGCTCCTCCTATGATTTGGGCGTGACCCTCTACTACGCCACCCCCCTCATCTTCACCGGCCTCTCCGTGGCGGTGGCCTTTCACGCGGGGCTCTTCAATATCGGCGCCGAGGGCCAGCTCACCTTGGGCGCCCTGGCCGCCGCCGCGGCCCCCCAACTCTTGCCCAACTTGCCCCCACTCGTGGCGCCCCTATTCGCCCTGCTTTGTGCCTTGCTCGTGGGCGGGCTCTGGGGCTGGATCCCCGGCTGGCTGCGCACCAGGCGGGGCAGCCATGAGGTGATCAATACGATCATGCTCAATTTCGTGGCCGCGGCGATCGCGAGCTGGGCCGTCACCAGTTGGCTGCAGAATCCCGAGAGCCAGTCGCCCGAGACCGCGCCCATTCCCCCCAATTATTTCCTGCGCAATATGGACCCCGTGGCCGCGGCCTTCGGTGATGCGCCCGTGAGCCTGGCCTTTCCGATCGCCATCCTCGTGGCGCTCCTGGTGTGGGCTTTTCTCTACCGCACGCCCTGGGGCTTTGAGTTGCGGGTGACGGGACAGAATGAAAAGGCCGCCGCCACGGCCGGGATCGACGTGGCCCGCGTGCGCCAGTGCGCGTTGGCCCTGGCCGGAGCGCTAGCGGCGGGCGTGGCGCTGAACGAGATTTTGGGCTTTGCCGGGCGCTTCCGCCTCGGCTTCTCGCCCGACCTGGGTTTTGTGGGCATCGCGGTGGCGCTGCTTGCCCGCTCCCATCCCATAGGAATTTTATTTACCGCTCTACTTTTTGGCGCCCTCCATAAGGG
>JAKFYM010000389.1:1641-4243 GCA_021730855.1 Bdellovibrionales bacterium | reverse complement strand
GCTCCGCTAAAAAGCATGAAATTGATTTCTGGCGGATGTTTCCCGTCATTTTTGGCAATCGCCACGAGTTCCGGTGATAGATCGACGACATTCCAGAGAAAGACAGCGGCGAGTAAAGCCGAGCAAAGGAGAAAGGTACCCGAGAGAATGGCCCGCTCCCGCCAGCCGCCCTGGAGTCTCAGCACCAATTCTCCCAAAACCAATCCAAGCAAAAGCACCGGCCCGCGCGTGAGCTGCCCCCAGGTATAGTGTTCTTCATGTTCGACTAGCAGTGCGCGCAGGGTTTCGCTGCCCCAAAAATGAAATTCCTGACTAAGCAAAACCGCGAGAGCCGCGATCAGCAAGGGGCTGGCCAGGCGTAGCCCATCCGGGACTTTCTTCCACAGGGGAAGAAAAAAAGGGACCCAAAGCAAAGCAATCGCGTAGAAACCAAGAATCTCCACAAAGACCGGAAAGGCACGGTAAAGAAGGGTGGCGAGAATGTCTTCCCGCGAATAGAGATGGAACATTTCCACCACGGTGAGTGCCTTGTACCAAAAGAAAATCGTGATCCCGCGAATCAGGAGCTTTTTGCGCCTGCGTGGCCACGCGGCGGTGCCCACATGAGGAAGGTGCACCACTGCGAGAGAGATGCCAAAAACGAGCACAAAAAGCGTGGATGAGAACTTGGTGAGCAAATGAATGGGCACCAGACCCCAGGAGGGGATTTGGTCGAAGCCGAGTAGGCCTTTCACACCATGGCTAAGGATCATGAGCGTGACAGCAAGACCACGGGCAAAATCGATAGCGTCGATCCTTTGTGGCCGGCGTGCCGCTAGGGCGATCGGTTTTTTCTTTTCGGCTGGCGCGGGAAACGCCAGTACGCTGGTAGATGCAGGCACAATCTCTCCGAAGCAAGGGGCCACAGGGGCCCTAAGCAGGGAGACCTATTCAATTCTCTAGCCAAGTTTCACCAGGACTAGCGGATATTTTCGCCAAGCCCGAATTTTTGGGGGGACTGGTTGTAGATTTCTTGCGTGCTTGGCAGCCAGTTGCGCAGGTTGGATCGTCTGCGCTCGTCGGAAGGATGGGTGGAAAGCCATTCCGGTGCGCTTTTCCCGCCCTTTGCCGCGCCCATCCTCTCCCAAAGCACGATGGATTCTGCAGGATCATATCCCGCCTTGGCCATATATATTTGCCCTGCTTGGTCCGCCTCTGTTTCATCTTCCCGAGAAAATTTTCGATCAAAGAAGGCCACGGCAAAGCCCGCGGCGGCTCCCCCTAGACCGGTGAGCAAGCGGCATTGGCTGCTTTTGCACAATAATTGCCCTCCCACCACCGAGGCTCCTGCCACGATGACTCCCAATAAATTTCCCTGCATGGCGCGGGCATAGCGTTTTTGGCCGTGCCGTTTGGTGGCATGAGCCACTTCGTGGCCCATCACGGCGGCCAGAGCGCCCTCTGTTTGCAGCACTGGCATAATGCCCGTATGAACCGCCATTTTCCCACCAGGCATGCACCAAGCATTAGGCTCGGGGTTTTCAATCAAGATCGCTTCCCATTGGAAATTCTCTCCGGATGCGCGGGCGATCCGCTGGGCCACTCGTTGCACCATGGCGGTCCACTCTGCATTGGTCGAAATCTTGGATTTGCTTTTCACCTCTTCGTAGGCCTTTGCCGCCTGAGCATTAAGCTCCGCCTCGGAGGGCTCTTTCCCGCCTAAGGTGGCGCAGGAGTGCAGCAAAAATAAAGCAAGCAACAGAAAATATTTCATACCAACTCCGTTATTTAAACATGAACGAATTCCATGCATTTGCCAAGTTTGCCCTCTATTTCTACCTCTGTTTTTAGAACTGTTTCCTCGGCTCTGGCAAAAGCCTGGCGTTTTTGTTAGCTCAAGAGAATGTCGATAAAACTCTTTCTTGTGCATTGTGGCTTCTACGATATGGAATTGCTTGGAGGCATTTACGAATCGCATGTGAATTTCCTCGTGGTGGCTACCTCCTATGAGGAGGCTCGAGCAAAAGCAAAACTCGAGCCGGAATTCCAAAAGAAGCGGATGCATGTGGATGGCTTGCAGCAGATTGAAGCGGTGAATGGCTACCGCATTCAGATGGTGGAAGACGAGGCGTTGCGGGGCAGAACGGAAATTTTGTCCCACCGTCACCGTGACTTAGCTCCGCCAGCCCCTCCTGTGGCCTCTCCCAGCGCCTAAAACCCTTGGCACTTTGATTGCACTACCCCTACTTAGTCCCTTTTTTTCGCGGACTAAACCGAGGAGGTTTTATGCAAGCCGCACATTCCAACAAGAATAATGATTTACGCTACGACCGCACTCATTCTCCGATTCCTCCGGCCTTTGATCCTGTGAAGGACGAAAGCCCCACTGCGGAAGACAAGAACACAAAAAATGTGGTGCTCAGTTCGGCCTGGATGACCGGAATCACTCTACTGCTCTTTTTCTTACCAGCCATTAACGGTTTGCTTGGCGGCATCATCGGTGGGTATCGCTCGGGCACCGCCAAAAAAGCTTTGATGACGGCCCTAGTGCCAGCTTGTTTAACTACGGCCGGTCTGTGGATGCTCTGGGCCTATATGGCACGTCCCGCGCTTGGTCTCTATC
>JAKFYM010000389.1:0-1631 GCA_021730855.1 Bdellovibrionales bacterium | reverse complement strand
GGCTTGGCTTTGGGCACCGCTATCGTGCTTTCTGAGATCGGTCTTTTTGTGGGCGCTGCCATGGGGGGAGCGATTGCAGAGAACCAAGTGGATGATACGAACCGCGCGTAGAAGCTGCGGTTTAGGCTTTTCTCCTCTGTGAACGCAGGTTAGATTCTCCCGATTTAAGGAGAATCGGCATGCGCAAAAAAATCATGTTGCTAGGAGCGGGTGAGCTCGGGAAAGAGTTCGCTATTTCCGCAAAACGCCTGGGCCTCTATGTGGTGGCCGTGGATCGTTATGCCAATGCCCCGGCCATGCAGGTGGCCGATGCCTCGGTGGTGGTCGATATGCTCGATGGCCAAGGGCTGGCGGCCGCGGTGGCGGAGCACAAGCCCGATATCATCGTGCCGGAGATCGAAGCCATCCGCACCGAGAAGCTAAAAGAATTTGAAAGCCAGGGCATACTTGTGGTGCCCACCGCTAAGGCGGCTCACCTCACCATGAATCGGGACGCCATTCGCGATGCGGCTCGCGATCTGCTTGCTTTGAAAACAGCCAACTATGCTTATGCCTCTAGTGAGGAGGAGATGCGCGCGGCCTGTGAGCGCATCGGTTTTCCCTGCGTGGTGAAGCCGGTGATGTCGTCCTCTGGCAAGGGGCAGTCGGTGGTGAAAAAGGCCAGCGAAGCGGGGGCGGCCTGGAAATGTGCTTGCGAGGGCATGCGCGGAGACAAAAAGAAAATCATCGTCGAAGAATTCATTCATTTCGAGAGTGAGATCACCCTACTCACGGTGAAGCAGAAAAAAGGCCCCACCCTATTCGTGCAACCCATTGGGCATCGGCAGGAGCGGGGAGACTACCAAGAATCTTGGTTGCCCGCGAAGATGCCCCCGGCCCAGCTAGCAAAAGCCAAAAAAATGGCTAAGAAGGTCACGGACTATCTGGGTGGAGCGGGAATCTTCGGCGTGGAATTTTTTCTCACCAAGAAAGAAGTGTATTTCTCCGAGCTTTCTCCGCGTCCGCACGATACCGGAATGGTCACTCTAATTTCGCAAGACCTTTCCGAATTTGACCTGCATTTGCGCGCCATCCTTGGCCTGCCCATTCCAGAAATCGCTTACCATGGCCCGAGTGCCTCGGCGGTGATCTTAGCCGACCGAGAAGCAGAAAAATTTGTGGTGCATGGTTTGGAGCAGGCCCTAATGGTGGCGGGAACCGAGGTGCGCATTTTCGGCAAGCCAAGCACACGCAAACATCGCCGCATGGGCGTGGCCTTAGCACGCGCCTCATCCACCACTCTCGCTCGCAAAAAAGCGAAACGAGCAGCGGATGAGGTTTCGATCCAATACTTTACTTAGAGACGCTTTTGACAGCGCAAATTTCGCGCACGAGTTCGAATTCCTCGGCATTCGCGCAGGCGGCGCTGGCCGTGGCCTTGGGATCCTTGGCCGTTTTGTTGATCTTATTGCGGCAGCGGAATTTTAAGAAGGCGGTTTCTACTTCTGTGTCCTGGCCTTCCCGCACCTGCCGTTGAAAATGGCGAAGTTCGGCAAACTTTTCTCCGCACTGGGATTGCATGAAGGGGTAGAGGAAAGCCGCCATCTCGCTCAAGGTCACCACACCCTTTGTTTGGAATTTCACCTCGGTAT
>JAKFYM010000189.1 GCA_021730855.1 Bdellovibrionales bacterium | reverse complement strand
GAGCCCCCATTTTCACTTTTTGGGGCCCTCCCCTTGCGGGGGCCCCAAAAAGTGAAAATGGGGTTCCTTAGCCCGCACCGGCTTTGCGGTGTCCAAAAAAGGAGAAAAGAAAAAATGAAAAAGACGAACTTCAAAGCCTACGAAGCAGCCATCCTCTTCCACCAGAGGGCAAATGAGCTGAAGGCGAAAGCCTTCCTAAAAGACCAGCTAGAAAGAGCAAGCCTAAGCGTTGTCCTGAATCTTGCAGAGGGAGCAGCGAAGCCGAGCCCAAAGGAGAAAAAGAAATTCTACTCAATAGCCTATGGCTCCATCAGAGAATGCCAAGCGATCCTAAGAGTCCTAAGCCAAGCAAGCCTCTTCAAAGAAGCGGATGCCATAGGAGGGCAGGTCTACAAACTGATCCAAAATACCTAAGAATCTCGCAAAGCCGCAAGGAAGCGGCAAGCGCAGCGCAGCCATAGCAGTGAGCGGTTGCCGTTCGCGGTTTCGCGGCACGCGGTTGGCCGCTAGCTGTTGCGGGTGCGGCTGGCGGTTTGCGGGGCGGTTGGCAGTCTCTAGAAGTATCCCAGCCTCGGTATCAACAAAGAACCCAAAAGAAACTTAAAGTACTCCACGGTAGTAACCTGTATCCCAATCCACGAGTGCCACCAATTTTGTTTGACCAGGGCTTCATTCGGCGGAACGAAAGGAATGATCTTTACCTCAGGCGAGATCTGGTTGGCGATCATGATCTCCGCGCGGCGCATGTGATAGCCAGAGGTAATGAGGAGCAGGTTCTGCACCTCCGGATTCTTCTGTAGATAGCGGCGAACGGCAAAAGCGTTTTCAATCGTATTTCGAGATTCGGTTTCCACCTCAATCTGCCCGAAGCGGTGATTGGGAATTGTTTCTTTTGTCTCCACTGCATGCGCGCGGGCGAGGCTCTCGGGCGTGGTTTTTTTGCCCGTGCCCACAATCAGGAGGCGGTCGCCTACACCCTGGGAGAAGAGAGAAAGGGCTGCTTGGATGCGGAATTTTCCACCGGCGAGGCAGACGATCACCGCGTTTTTGGGAAGTTGGTCAGTGGGAGGGTTCGGTGGGTAGGCATAGAGCTCATCGCCGAGGAAGCGGATGGCGGTGATCAGGAGGAGCAGGAAAATAGAAATGACCCCAGCCCAGACCGAAGGCCGGTGCGTGGGGCCTTGTCCCGTCTCTAAGCTGCTTCGTCTTGGGCGAGGGTTTGTTGCCACAGTTCGTAGAGTGTTTTTCCGTTCCCGTTGCGTAACCAACGGCTCGCATGATCCGGTGGTTCAGTTCCCAAAAATTTCTGAGCCACGGCGTGGATGGTGAGGGTCTCCCCTTTGCATTCCACTTTGAATTCATGGTCAGGCATCTTTTTTACCACACAAGTCTGCTTGGGATCGCTGACGAACTGCAAAGTTTCGCCTTCTTTTAAGAGCCCGTCCCGCACAAGGTGAGTGAGGTCGAACTTATTCTTCTTTTTCGACATGGAATTCCTCCGAATGGTTGGATCTCTATCCAACGGCATATCAGAGGATTTACTTGACAGGCATTTGCAAAAACACCGCAATTTCAGCAACTTATAAAAAGAGCCCGGCCTTTTTTCCGGACAAAAGCCGCTGGGTTTCTAACTATGCTGTGGGCTTACGTGGTAGGCGGTAGGAACAGCCATTCCCATCGAATGCATGCCCTTATCTACGTAGAGGAGAGTGCCCGTAATTCCGCGGGCTAGGTCAGAGCACAGGAAGGCGGCGGTATGCCCCACATCTTCGGCCTGTAGACTATCCTGCAAGGGAGCATTCTGCTCGCAGTAGGAGATCATATTTTGGATCACCCCAATGGCCTTGGCGGCGCGAGAAGCCAGAGGGCCGGCGCTAATGGTGTTGATGCGATGGCCATGCCTGCGGCCCACTTCAAAGGCCAGGACGCGTGTATCGCTCTCCAGGGCAGCCTTAGCCGAGCTCATTCCGCCTCCATAACCGGGGATCACTTTTTCCGCGGCCATATAGGAAAGGGCTAGGAAGCTCCCGTTCTTTTTCATGATCGGAGAGAGATGGCGCACAATGCTCACGAACGAATAAGCGCTGGCGGAATTGGCCGCGAGGTAACCGGCGCGGGAAGTGTCCACCAAGGATTTTTGCACCTCGGGACCATTCGCTAGCGAGTGCACCACGATATCGAGCTTATCGACGCCAAAATCGCGCTCGATGGAATCGCGCAAACCGCGCACGGTGAAATCGCCCAGCTCTTGGTAGCGTTTGTTGGTCTTCACGTCTGCAGGCACGTCGTCCATATGATCGAACATCGCATCGAGCGCATAGATTTTTTCAAAGGTGAGAGTCCCATACTCGGGGCCAAGATTGGTGTCGAGTTTTCCGCGCTCGAGGGACATGCGCAGGATATTCAGTGCTGGCGGCCAAGTGGTGATGATCACGTTTGCGCCGGCTTTTTTCAGCGCCTTGGCGATTGCCCAACCATAGCCCTGGTCGTCGGCCACGCCGGCCACAAGCGCAAGTTTTCCTTTGAGATCAAGCCCGAGCATAAGAACCTCCTGAACGTAGAGGTCCCCAATGTACTGAATTCTCTGTCCAAGGCAAGCTTGGAACGCGGCTTATTGCGTTAGATCGCGCTCACGCGGGAAATTCTCACCCTCCGCGGTCTCCACCACGAGGTCGGGCATCACGCCGGCGTATTGCAACGACTTTCCGGAGGGGCGGTGGATCTCATAGGTCGTGCGGGAAAGGTAGAGCGCTTGGTTGTCCCAAGGATGGAATACCGACTGCATTGAGCCCTTGCCAAAGGATCGTGCGCCCCTGATTTTGGCGCGCTCATTGTCCTGGAGCGCGGCCGCCACCATCTCCGCGGCACTGGCCGTATTTTGGTTGATCTCTACGGTGAGCGGAAGATCGGTGAGGCGCGACTCTTCGGTGAGAAGAAGGCCGTCTTTGCCGAGGCTCTTGCCCACGGGAGCGGCGGGCACTAGATCTCGCACTTCGTGAAACGAAGATTCCTTTAGTTGCGCAAAAACTTTTCCTTCCCCGAGAAACAACCCTGCCACGCAGCGGGCTTCGGCCACGAGTCCGCCGGGATTATTGCGGAGGTCGATTTGGATTTGCTGTGCACCATCTCTTTCGAGCTTCTCCACGGCGGTGCGCACTTCTGTGCAGGTGCTGTCCTTGTCAAAGGAACGGATGCGAAGCTGGCCGATGTTTTTTCCCGTAAAATCGGTTTCCAGTTTGGCTTCGACATTGGGGAGCAAATATTTTTTGGCGAGAATCTGGAAGGAAAATCTTTTTTTCCCTCTTTTCCCTTCCACCCGAAAAGGAGCTTTCGCTGCAGCAAATGTTTTGTGTCTTTTGCTTTCATTCATCCCGGCAAAGGAATGGCCGTTCAGGGTGAGAATCTCGTCGCCCGCCTGCAGGCCAGCCGCTTCGGCCGCCGAATTTTCCATCACGTAGGCCACGAGAATCCTGCCCTTGTAAAAGCGAAGTTTTACGCCGGCCCCATTCACTTGGATTTTGTCGTTACGAACGCTTTTTTCGCGATCTTGTGCGGGCACAATCCGGGCGTGGGGATCGAGGGAAGCGATCCAGGCGTTGAGAGCACCCGAAACCCAGCCCGCCTCCGCTTTTTGTTCGTGGCTCAGCAGGGCGCGCACTTTTTGAAATGTTTCTTTGGGACCACTCGCCTGCATCATGCGGATGCCTGCTTCCTCTTGGAGGTAGCGCAAAGCGGCCTGGCAGCCCCGATAGTGAAGGGCATTTTTTGCGCACCAATCCAGTCGTTCTTCGAGAACAGAAGAAGAAAGAAGGGGCGAGTGCACCCTGCCCCCGGCTTTGTGGAAAAAGACAAAGAGGCCCAGGCAAAGGGCGAAAAAAAGAGTGCGTAGGTTCATCATGATTTTCAATTGCGGCACCAAATTCATGCGGTGCAGCAATCTATCGTACCAAGGGAAAAAGCGCACGGTCAAATTACTAAAGTTTGGCCTCGAGGGCATGGTTTGCGGCCTAAGCCTACGAAAGGAAAGGAAGATCAGGCAAATCGAGGCGTTCGTTGCGCAAAAAAATAGGGAAAGGAGGGAGCATTTCTCCCCCTTTTCCCCTTAGGACGTGGGTGCCCACAAACTTAATTTGTCTACTTCTCAGCAACCAAGTTCACGGTCAGTTTGAATTTGTCTTCAATCACGGCCTTGTCTACCAAGCCGGAGAAAAACTTCAGGGAGTTGTAGCGCACGTTATAGAGCGTGCGGTCCACTTCAGCCACGCCCT
>JAKFYM010000331.1 GCA_021730855.1 Bdellovibrionales bacterium | reverse complement strand
CCTAACTTAGCGAGAACCCATGCGGGATCCCGAAAAAAAAAGCAAATTCCCTAGAGAATTCCCTTGCTTGGCCACCTTTATCCACAGGCAAGGGGGCCAGCTTTCCCGCTAAACTTCTGCGCCCATCCCGCCGAAAAGTAGGAGTGAAATTCTCACGCGAAATCTTGTGCCTCTGGCTGCTGCCCCTATTGACGGCGGAAGCGCGGGATCCTGTTCCCACGCCCCTACTGCAGGCCAGTCCGCAACCGCAGCCCGCGATGGCCCCAGCGCGGGTGATTTCGGGCCGTGCGCCTGCATCTTCCCCGGCCTCGCTGGCCCAGCAGAACCGCGCGCTCCTCGAGGAGCTTCGGCCCGGGGTGAAAAGAAAATTCGCAGTCCTGCAAAATTCCTTCGAGGATTGGAACGACCAAGTGGTGGAGATCATCGAGGAACTAGAGGACGGCAGCCTGCGCGTGCAGAACGAAAATGGCGAGCGGATGTTTGTGCGTTTCGAGAACCTGGCGAGGAACCTTTCGCCCGAAGTGACGTGCGGAGAATCCCACGACGTAGAAATCTGCGTGGGCCAGAAGGTGATCTACCCCGCGCATTCCGCCAGCCTCGAGATCCCTCAGGCCACCGTGCAGAAAATTTTTGCCAATGGCAGCGTGGTGGTGCGGGACGGATTGGATTTTGTGTTTGACCTCCAGCAGCTCGGCAAGGAAGTGGAATGCAGCCCGCAGAAACCTTCGATTTGTCGGGAAGATCACGTGGTGGCCGATGGCTACCGCGGCGGGGAGAAATTTAGTTTTGAAGGGCCGATCATGGCGGCCTTTACGAATGGGCTCGTGGTGGTGAACTCGGGCGTTTTACGTTTTCCGATCGACGTTTCCGCCACCCGCGAGCGCGTGAATGCAGCCGAGGGCGCCATCACTCATCCGGGCATCATCACGTCGAGGGGAGATGCCAACAAGCTGAAGCTCCCCAACGTGGGCGTGACCACGGAGATCGAGCCCTACAATCCCCAAGCCGCCGACAAAGCGCAGGGCGCCCGCTAGAGGAGCGCCCTGAATATTCCTTATTTATGCTGAACGAGGCGTAGGCCGGAGTTCTTTTCCTTTACGGGAAGGGAGCCGTTTTTCTTCCCGCTAGGATAAACATTTTTGGGATAGACCGGATAAGCGGGCTTGCTCTTTCCGTGGTGAACGTGTCCGTAGGATTTTTCACTATAGTGGGGCAGGATTTTTTTCGGGTAGTGGAACTTCTTCCGCAAGCCATAGTGACGGAAGTACTTAGGGTGTTTGGTGCCGTAGTCGATGTCCACCACGCGGCCGAAGCGGTTGAAGCGCACGATATAGTCGCCCACGCGGTACCAGCTGGGGAGATCCTCGAGGCTGGCAAAGGGCAGACCGAGGGAGAGAACTAGGGAGCGCGACATGCCGATTTCCACTGGGTAGTGGCCGTCGTCATATCCGGCGTCGGATTGGATGGGGAGCATGAGGAAGAGAAACAGAAAGATCGTTTTCATAAAGTCTCCTTTTCGAAGACCAATATAAGCCGGATGCCTCGGGCATCTCCACCGAAGAGCGACGGGAGGAGCCTCCGGAGGCGCTTAGGCAGCACAAGCTGCGCGCCTGGGGGGGCGTTTCAAAGGATCTGATCGGGGAGAGTCTTTTAGACCCTGCTGAAAAGGAAGCCAAGGCGCGCTCTCGGGGCCCACGGAGGGAGGAACTGAAGGGGCGGCTAACGAGCCTCCTCCCGGCGCTGAAGCATGGGCGGGAGGGCCGAGGCCGCAGAACGCCCTATTCGTTGCCCTCGAGATAGGTATAGCCATCTAGGCCCTGCTCGTAGAAATGCAGGAATTTGCGGCCCTCTTGGATGGTCATCCGTTTGCTCTTGAGGGCGTTCTCCACGGCAAAACGCATGCGCTCCATCAGGGCGGGTTTGTAGTATTCCACGTACTCCAACACCTGGGTGACAGTGTCGCCCTCAACGAGGTGATCGATCTCGTAGTCGTCATCCTTGATCGAGACGTAGACGGCGTCGGTATCGCCGAAGAGGTTGTGCATATCGCCCAAAATCTCCTGGTAGGCTCCGAGCAGGAAGACGCCGATGAAATATTCCTTGCCCGGCTCCACGGAATGCACTTCGAGGGCGTGCTTCACGTCTTTCACGTCGATGAAACGATCCATCTTGCCATCGGAATCGCAGGTGAGGTCCACGAAGGTGGCCCGGCGGGTGGGCTCTTCGTTCAGGCGGTGGATGGGCATGACGGGGAAAAGCTGGCGCACGGCCCAGTGGTCGGGCGCGCTCTGGAAGACGGAGAAATTGCAGAAATAGGTATCGTGCAGTTCCTTGTCGAGAGCCTCGAGCTCCTCGGGCCGGTCCATCATGTCTTTGCTCATCTTCTGGATCTTGCCGATGATCGCCCAGAAAATCCCTTCGATCTGCGCGCGATCCTTGAGCGTGAGGTAACCGAGGTTGAAGAGCTTGATCGAGTCTTCCTTGGTCTGGATGGTGTCGTGATAGAGCTCGTTCATGTTCTTCTGGGAAACGCGGTTGTAGATCTCCCAGAGCTCCTGCACTTTTTCGTGATCTTCGGGGCCGGGGGCCGTGGGCGTGCCCTTGAGGATCTCGTGCGTGCCGAGCACATTGAAGACAAGCACCGCGTGGTGGGCAGTGAGCGCGCGGCCTGATTCCGTGATGATGTCGGGGTGCGGAAGCTCCCGCTCTTCGCAGATCGACTGGATCGCACTCACCACGTCGTTGGCGTACTCCTGCTCGGAGTAATTGAGAGAGTTTTCCCAATTGGTTTTGGAGCCGTCATAGTCCACGCCCAAACCGCCGCCCACATCGAGCAGGTGAAGCTTGGCGCCCATGGAGTAAAGGTCGGCATAAATCCGGCAGGCTTCCTGGAGCGAATCCTTGATCGGGCGGATCGAGGTGATCTGCGATCCGATGTGGAAGTGCAGGAGCTCGAGGCAATCGAGCATGCCTTCGCGCTTGAGGTACTCCACGCCTTCGACGATCTCGAAGGCCGTGAGGCCGAACTTCGAGCGCGGTCCGGAGCTGTCGACCCATTTGCCGGCGCCCTTGTTCTCGAGCTTGGCGCGGAAGCCGATCTTCGGCTTCACGTCGAGGCTTTTGGCAATCTGCAGGAGGAGCGGAAGCTCCTGGTAGCGATCAATCACGACCACGATATTGCGGCCCAGACGGCTCGCGAGCAGGGCCGTCTCGATGTATTCTTTGTCCTTGAAGCCGTTGCAGATGAGCAGGGCCTCGGGATTGTCGAGCAGGGCGAGGGCCACAAGCAGCTCGGGCTTGGAGCCAGCCTCGAGACCAAGATTGGTCTCGGCACCAAAACGCACCATGGCCTCGACGAGGTGGCGCTGCTGGTTCACTTTGATCGGATAGACGCCACGGTAGCGGCCTTTGTAGCCAAACGTTTGGAAGGCGTTCTGAAAGGACTCGGCGAGCATCTTGACCCGGCTTTCCACGATGTCGGGGAAACGGATCCAGAGCGGAGCGCGCAGGCCGCGGTCGATGAGGTCGTTCACGAGCTCATAAATATTTAAAGTTGGGCCGTTCGGACCCTTCGGAGTGACGCAAGCTTGCCCCAGCTCGTTGATCGTAAAAAAACCAGCGCCCCAGCCGCTCACATTGTAAAGTGCCGCGCTTTTCTTGACGCTCCACGGTTCGAGCGAAGTAACAGTATTTCCCATTTTTTCTCCCCCGGAAGTTAGCTATTTAAACAGCTTTCTCTCCTGCGACAAATTAAAAATTTGTCCTTGTAGTCACGCGCTCTATTGCTATGCGGCGAATGACTTGGATGTCTCATAATCTGGAAAAAAATACAAAAAAACTCGGGAAGGGGCTGCGTTTTTGGATGGAATGGAGCATGATTTCCCAGTCCCTTTCCGAACGCGCACGAGAAGCGCAGCTATTTTAGAAATAAGGAGAAGAGCGAAATGAGCGAGATTCTGGTTGTGGCCTCCAAAATTAAGTCCTACATCAAAGAGAAAAGCGGAATGAATACGAGCGGCGCGGTTCCTGAGGAATTGTCCAAGCGCGTGGCGATTCTCCTCGAAAAAGCAATCGAGAACGCAAAAAACGATGGCCGCAAAACCATCATGGATCGCGACATCCCCCAAGGGTTGTAAGCTTCCCTTTGCCAAAAGAGCCTCGGCCAAAGCCGGGGCTCTTTTTTTTTGTGTGGGGGGCGGGGGGAACGAGTGGAAAGCCGGAGATCTTGGCGGAGGAGCAGGAATCTTTGGGATAGAGGCCATGCTCAGCGGAAGGGAGC
>JAKFYM010000216.1 GCA_021730855.1 Bdellovibrionales bacterium | reverse complement strand
CCATTGGCGATCGCGCCAAGCAAAAAAAGCCAAGACCAAGCCGCCCCCAATCAGCGTGCCCGGTACATTCCAAACCGAGAGGCAAAGCAGAACAGCCCCCGGCCAAAATTTTCCCCGCAGAAAAGAGGCGATCGCCAAAGCCGCCGTACAAGCGGTGAAGACTTCGGCGTAGTAATCCGTGATGTGTTTAGGAAACATCGAGCCACAAAAAAGTAGCAATAAAAAAATGCGCCCCTGAGTGGCACTCCAGTCGGGACGAAAAAAACGCCAGAGCGCCCAAGCACTACCCAAGAAAACAAGGGTATTAAAGCGGGAAAGCCACCAGAAGTGAGTCTTTACGAGATAGCCCAAATAATAAAGCGGGCTGGAAACGAGGGGCCCCACATAGGAATAAAATATGGCATTGATCTTCCCTTTCTCTAAGAGATCGAGAAGGCCAATATAACGAAGATAGCCATCCCCCCCGATGCTATGCGGAAACAAAAAGAGATAAAAAATCACCCCGAGCGCCACCATCGTCCACTGAAAACGCGCCCAGAATGGCCCCCCCTCATGGGGCAGAGAAATAGGATCCATGCTCTATTGCTAGTACAGCGCTGGAGAAACGGCAATACCTCCGGTAGATTGAAGGGATGCAGATCGCCGTGATCATTCCCGCCTATAAAGTGGCAAAAAAAATTCTTGCCGTGATCCAGGCAGTGGGGCCCGAAGTGAAAGCCATTTATGTGGTGGACGATGCCTGCCCCGAAAAATCCGGCGCTTTGGTGCAGTCCGAGTGCCGCGATCCCCGGGTGAAAGTGCTTTTTCAGAAAGAAAATTCCGGTGTGGGTGGAGCCACCCTCCGCGGCTTTGCCGAGGCTCAGCGCGACCAGCACCAAATCTTGGTGAAGCTAGACGGAGACGGGCAGATGAATCCCGCCTTCATTCCCTCCCTCGTGCGCCCCTTGCTTGAGGGCAAGGCCGACTACACCAAGGGAAATCGCTTTTACTCCCCGCGCTCTCTTGCGGGCATGCCGCCCTTGCGCCTGGTGGGCAATGCGGGCTTGGGATTTTTGGCCAAGCTCACCACGGGCTACTGGAATATTTCGGATCCCACCAATGGTTTTTTGGCCCTCCACTCCTCGCTTTTTCCCTATTTGGAGCCCGAACGCATCGCCAAAAGATATTTTTTTGAGAACGACCTGCTCTTCCGTTTGGCCCTGGTGCGGGCCGTGGTGGTGGATGTGCCGATGAGCGCCCACTATGCCGATGAGCATAGCGGCCTCAGCGTGCTGCATAGCTTGTTCTCTTTCCCCGGAAAATTTTTTCTGCGCTTCTTGAAGCGTATTGCCTATCGCTATTTTCTGCGCGATTTCCATGTGGGCTCGGTGCTCCTCCTTGCGGGCAGCTTTCTGATGCTGATGGGGGTGCTTTTTGGCGGCTACCACTGGATCGAAGGCGTTCGCACCGGCATCCTCGCTTCGAGCGGCACCGTGATGCTCGCTGCCCTGCCTATACTACTAGGTTTTCAGATGCTCACCTTCACCCTTCTCTACGACGTGTTGATGACACCCAGAGACCCGGTGCATGAGTACCTATAGATGCGTGCCTGGGACACACTCTTCGGGATCTTTGTTCTTTTTCCTCTCCTGACCGGTGGCATTTGGCTGCGCGGAGATGGCTACAAAATTGAATACACCCAGCCAGGCATAGGCATGTTCCTCCTAGCCGCTTGGGCCTTCCTGCTTTGGTATCGCGGCCGCAATCCTTTGCAAGAGAGCTGGGTGCTCCGAACATTGCACTCGCTTTGGCGCCATTGGAAACACGCCTTAGCCACCCACGAATGGCGCACGCTCTTGCTCGTCTCCAGTTTTTTCTCCCTGATTTGGTTCCTGGCAGGAGCCGCCCGCCACTATGGCCTACATTCCGATGCCGCCGATATGGGCATCTTCACGAATGGGATCTGGAATCTCACCCAAATGGGCTGGCCCTATGCTTCCGTCAAGAGTGGGATCTCCCTCTTGGCCGATCACCAGATCTTCCTCCACTATCCGATCTCCTGGATTTTTCCCCTTTGGCCTTCTCCTTATTTTCTCCTCCTGCTACAAGCCATGGGCCTCAGCCTTGGCGCAGTGGCACTGTACCTGCTCGGCAAGCAGCGCCTAGGCCTGCAACCAATCGTGGCGATGCTGCCTCTGGTGTACTGGGCCTACGCTCCCATGCGCGCAGCCACTGTTTTTGATTTCCATCCGGAGGTTTTGCTCCTTCCCCTATTTTTGTTTGCGAGCTGGGGCCTGCAGGCCAGCTCCTGGGAAAAAAAGCTCCTGGGATTTTTCTTTTTTCTCCTGGGCATGCTCGCCAAAGAATCTGGAGGGCCAGTGGCCTGCGGCCTAGGGCTTGCCTGGCTTGCTGGTGCGGGCCCGGAGCACTCTCGCCGCTTCACTCGGGTCTTTGGGGCCTTTGCCGTGGCCATGGGCGTTTTTTGGTTCTGGTTCGACACCCAGTGGATTCCCCGCTACTTCCAGGTCCCCTACGGCTATAGCGACGTCTACGCCCCCTTTGGCACATCCTTGACCGGAATCCTGCTAGCGCCTTTCGAGCAAACCCAGACGTTCTTCTCCCGTCTCGGCCATATCTCCCGCTGGAATTTCCTCTGGGCCACGCTTGCGCCCCTGGCCCTCCTGCCTTTACTGCATCTACGCGGCCTGATTGCCTCTCTGCCTGGTTATCTCATGCTCTTCCTCACCCTTGGCACCCATCGCGTGGCCGTGGGTTTTCACTACGCGATTGAGCCCGTCACCGGCTTATTCTTTGCCTTGCCTGGCGCCCTAGCCACCCCATTTGCGCAGCGCCATCAGAAGAAATTCCTACTGTTACTTCCATTAGCAGCGGTGCTCTTGTACGGCCGCAGTGAGCCCTTCCACTGGCGCTTCTATCAGATCACTGATCACCAGGCGGCCGTGCGTGACCAATGGCTGCCACAGATCCCAAGAGAACGTTCTGTGTCGGCCAACTCGCGGCTTGTTCCCCACCTTTCCCTCCGCCAGTGGATCCAATTCCTGCCCATTTTGAAAAAAGACGACGATACCGTGGTAGATTGTGTGGTCTGGGAAAAATCTCTCAGCCAAGTGCCGATGGAGGAAAAACACATCCTGCAGCTGGAAAAAGACTTAGCCAAAGACTATGTGCTAGAAGCAAGCTGCGCCAGTTTGGCGGTCTTCCGCCGCACAGACGCGCCTAACTGCTTGGCTAAGATCCCATCCTGCCCTTAAGGGGAGAGGCCCATGGAAAAATTCCTAGAAATCCAATCCTCCTGCCCGATCTGTCACTCTCGAGACTTAACGACAAATCTCGAGCTTCGGTACTGGCGCGAAAACGTATTGCATTTCTCTGACTGCGCCCAGTGCCGAGCCACATTTGCGAATCCCATGCCTTCGGATGAGCTCATCAGCCAAGGCAATACGGCCCTGGTGCGCTACTACCAAAAGGACAAGGATTTCACGCAGGAGTTCCGCGAGGCGCGCCAAGCCTACCTGAAGGGGAAAATCCTGGCGCGCCGGCTGCGGCGCTGGAAGAAAAAAGGGAAATTCCTAGAGATCGGCTGCTACCAGGGCTTTTTTGCACTAGGGGTCAAGGACCACTGCGACTGGGAGGTGGAAACACTCGAGATTGCAGCGCCCCTCGCCCAGTTCATTCGTGGCTCCTTGGGCATTCCCTGCCATCAGGGCACTTTGGAGACGGTGCCGCTGGAAAAAAAATATGATTTTGTGGCCTGCTACGATTTGATTGAACACATCAACCGCCCGAGAGACTTCTTAGTGAACTTAGCCAAGATCCTTAACGAGGGCGGAAGGGTGGAGATCCTCACGCCCAATACGATCCAAGATTTCGCCTTCAATCGACGGGCCTACGCCGCCGGTTGGCCACCCACGATCGTGCTCAATCACATCATGAATTTTTCTCCTCAGGCCCTAGAGCTCGCACTTAAGCAAGTGGGCCTGAAGATTCATCGCTGGCATTGTTTTGGCGTGCGCCATGTGTTGAAGGACTTTGGTTTCTTCGGGATGGGAAAACCCACCCCGGTGAAAAACAATCCGTCGATGCAGGAATTCATGGTCCTGCCCGAAAATAGCCTCCTAGAGCAATGGACACCCCAGAAAATCCAGGAGCTTCGCACACATCCCAAAGTTTCTTGGGGCTATGCCTTGCTCAAAGAAATCCTGCCAAAACTTTTCCGCCTACGCGTGCCAGCCCGGCTCGGCATTGGTCATGAGATCTACTGTCTCGCCGAAAAATAGTTATCCACCCATTAAATA
>JAKFYM010000274.1 GCA_021730855.1 Bdellovibrionales bacterium | reverse complement strand
GCTGTCCTGCCCGGCCACTGCGTTGCTTCTGCAAAAGCCTTGGCACTGCAAGAAGGATTTCAGGGCTAGTCTGCCCCCTACCCAAGCCCCGCCAATTGCGATATAGATTTTCTATGAGCTATGCCGACCTCAAAGACAGTGGCAAAGAAATTCCCAAGGGCCTGCAGGAATGCATGCCCGACTACCGCGACATCCACGACGTAGAAGTTCCCAACTACACCCAAGAGCAGCACGGCACCTGGGCGCTCCTGATGGAGAACCAGTCCCAAGTCCTGCCCAAGCGCGCTTGCCAGGAATTTATGGACGGGCTGCAGAAGATCCAGTTCCCGCGCAAACGCATTCCCTCGCTCGCCGAGATTTCCGACACCATCCAAAGCCATACCGGTTGGAAGCTCATGCGCGTGGACGGCCTGGTTCCGGACAAAGAATTTTTCCACCTGCTCGAGGAGCGGATTTTTCCGTCCACCGATTTCATCCGCGAGCGCTCCGAGCTCGGCTACACCCCTTCGCCGGATATGTTTCACGACCTGCTCGGGCACGTGCCCCTGCTCACGAACCAGCGCTTCACCGCTTTTTTCGAAAAATTCGGCCGCGCCGGCGTGAAGGCATTCCAGCTTGGCCACCCCGGCACAAAAATGCTGCCACGGATTTATTGGTATACCGTGGAATTTGGTTTGATCCAGAATCCCGATGGCCTGCGCATCTTTGGCTCGGGCATTGTGTCGTCCCCTAACGAAGTGCTTTACTCGCTTTCCGAAACGCCCAAGCGCTTTCCTTTCGATATCGAGCTCATCGCCCAGAAGCCCTACGACATCTGGCATATGCAAGAAGAGCTCTTCGTGATCGAGAGCTTCGACCAGCTCGAGCTGGAGTTCGACCGCTGGGCCCGCGCACAGGGTTTATTGTAAACGTCCTCGCGCATTGCTCGCTGCGTCCAGGGGCATTATCCTAAAAGAGATGAAACCCAAATCGCCCAAAGACCGGATCATTTGCTTCTGTTATAACATTTCGGAGCAAACAATCTTGGAAGCCATCCGCTCCGGCAGCGACAGCCTGATGGCGATCCGCCGGGACACGTACGCCTCCTCCGGCTGCGCGGGCTGCAGCGAGGAAGTAAAGAAGTTGATTCGAAAGTATGCAGAGGAGCACAAAACAAAAGTCGGCTAGGGTCCTCGTGGTGGGGGGAGCGGGCTATGTGGGCTCTCAAGTGGCGAAGTCCCTCACGCGGGCGGGCCATGAAGTGACGATCGTGGACGATCTCTCCACGGGCAGGCGCGAGCTTGCTAAATACGGCAAGTTTATCCAAGGAAATATCTTAGACCGCCCCTTCCTGCGCCAGGCGGTGCAAGAGGCTGCGCCCGAGGCCGTGCTGCATTTCGCCGCGCGCACCCTGGTGGGCGAGAGCGTGGAAAATCCCGCCATCTACTACGAGAACAATGTGCGGGGTTCGCAGGAGCTGCTCGAGGCCATGCGCCTTCATGCACCGCAGGCAATTTGTATTTTCTCCTCCACCTGCGCCCTCTACGCGCCCACCGACGAACCTCTCACCGAATCCCACCCGCTGGCTCCCGCCAATCCCTATGGCCGCAGCAAACGCATGGTGGAAGAAATGCTCGAGGACTATGAACGCGCCTATGGTCTGCGCTCCGTGCGCCTGCGCTACTTCAACGCCGCCGGCTCCGATCGTGAAAACGAAATTGGCGAATGGCATGAGCCCGAGACCCACCTGATTCCGCGCCTCTTGCTTTTCTTACTGGACCCCACCGGGCATCCCACCAAGATCCACGGCAATGATTATCCCACTCCCGACGGCACCTGCATCCGCGACTACGTGCACGTGGAGGACCTTGCCCGCGCCCATATCGCGGCCATGGATTATCTGCTGGCCGGCGGGAAAAGCGATGTCTTCAACCTCGGCACGCGGCAGGGAAGCTCGGTGCTCGAGATCGTGCGGATGGTGGAAAAGGTGACGGGGCAGAAATTGTCCCTCCCCGTGGGCCCGCGCCGCGCGGGCGATCCGCCGCGTTTGGTGGCAGGCAGCACGAAGGCGGAGGAAATACTGAAGTGGCAGCCTGAGGAAAATCTAGAAACGATCGTGCGCTCGGCCTGGGATTGGGTCCGCGAAAAGCGAGGCCCGCGATGAGCCGCGCCGCTTTTTTCCTCGACCGCGACGGCACCATCAATGTGGACCTCGCTTATATCCACGATCCCGACCTGCTCGAGCTTATCCCCGGCTCCGCGGCCGCGATCAAACGCGCCCAGGCCGCTGGCTACCTCATCGTGGTGGTCACCAACCAGAGCGGCATCGGCCGCGGCCTGATCGAGCCCGAAGCCATGCCGGAGATCCACGAGCGGCTCGATGCGCTGCTCGCCGCCGAAGGCGCCCGCATTGACCGCTATGAGTTCTGCGCGCATCACCCCTCGGAGAACTGCGAATGCCGCAAACCAAAGCCAAATTTAGTGTATGCCGCGGCCAAGGCGCTGGGCATTGATGTGTCGCGCTCGGTCTTTGTGGGAGATCGCTTCTCCGACGTGGAAACGGGGCTCAACGCCGGCTGCGCTTATTCCATCCTCGTGCGCACGGGCAAGGGCGCGCAGGAGGAGGAGGAGCAAGAAATCACGGCTCCGGCGCCCGATCATATTGCGACGGACCTAAGTGCGGCTGTGGACTGGGTGCTGGAGCGCCAGCCGCGAGCTTAGAGTCAGCTGCGATTTTAGCGTCAGCCATGATTTTAGAGTCAGCCATGAGCTTAGCCGCAGCCCGCGCTTCGGCCAGGAACTGCTCGAGCATCGTATGCGAGCGGAAGGAATAATTCCCCAGGCCCGGGCAATGCCAACGCAGGAAGTGCTGCAGGGCCGTGGCGGCTTCCTGCATTGGCTCGAGCGGGAAATTCAGGCGGGGCGTGTGCTGGATCAGGGTCTCCCGCGCCTGGATGATCCAGAGGAGCGCGGCGAGCGGCATTTTGCGTGATTCCGCGGGCGAGCAGTTGTGGCAGAGAAAACCGCCCTTCTCTAGGGTTAGGGAAACAAAAGAATCCTCGGGCGAAAGCTCTTCGCCAAAAAACGGCGCCTCGCAGCCCACGCATTCGTCGAGCACGGGCGCCCAGCCGAGGCGCTCCAGGAGCTTGATCTCAAAGGAGCGCACGATCTCATAGGTGGCGATATGGCTTTCGAGCAGGTGCAGATAATGCGCGAGTAGGAGGAAGACTTCGCGCGCGGGATGGCGCTCCTCGGTGAGGCGCAGGCAGAGATCCGCAAAATACCCCGCCGCCGATACGCTCTCGAGCTGGGTGCGGATTTTTAGAAAATCATTGCGCAGATTGGCTTCCTCGATGCGCACGAGCTCCGATTGCGTCTCCTTGCAGCGGAAATGGCTGCAGGCAAAAAGATCGAGGGTGCCGCCAAAGCGTTTGGAGTGGATGGCGCCATTGGCGATGCCGCTGATTTTGCCGTGATGTTCCGTGAGCAGGGTGACGAGGCGATCGCGTTCGCGAAAGGGCTGGGAGCGCAGGACGATGGCGAGGTCTTGCATGCCCTAGAGCATACCGGCTTCGAGCCGCTTGGCAAGTTCCCGGAAAGCCGCCACGGAGCGCTTCTCCACGCGGTAGAGGAGAGCGATTTCGTCCTGCATGGTGGGCAGCTCGGGCACGGGGCGGAGGCGCTTCCACTGCGCGGCCACGCGGCCGGGGAGCAGGGCGATGCCGGTGCCGGCGGAGGCGAGCGAGGCCAGGAGCTCGAGGCTGGTGGAGTGCACGGTGCGGGCAAACGAGATTTTGCTTTTGCGCAGGAGGTGCTGGGTTTGGAGGAGCTCGGGCTGGCAGAGGAGGACGGCGTCTTTTTCGTACTGGTTTGTGGCCGTTTCGGTTTTGCTTGTCCAAAAGCCCACCTGGTCTTTGCAAAGGGGGCGAATCACCAAATCCGGATGGCGCACGGGGTTCACCACGAGAGCCAGGTCGAGCTCGCCCCGGATCACGCGTTCCGCGATCTTGCGCGAGAGATCGTGCTGCAGGTCGAGCCGCAGCTGGGGAAAGTCGGCCATCAGGGCTGGAAGGGTTTGGGGCAGGGAATAGAGACCGACGGAAGGATGGCAACCGATCGAGTAGCTGCCCTTGAGCTCCTGGGCGGACTCGCGGAGGGAGAGGGCGAGGCGATCCCAGTGGTCGGCTAGGTTCTTGGCTTCTTGGTGGAAGAGCTCGCCGGCCTTGGTGAGGCGCACGCCTTTTTTGGAGCGGTGAAAGAGCTCGGCTCCGGCGGAGTGTTCGAGGCGGCGGAGGGCCATGGTGAGGGCGGGTTGGGAGCTGT
>JAKFYM010000102.1 GCA_021730855.1 Bdellovibrionales bacterium | reverse complement strand
GCCCCTTGTGGCCTCGCGATGCCCGGAGAGGAGCACCGTTGCATTCCCAAGCACCCGCGCGGCCACGGCGGCAGCGTCGGGGGAGCAAGCGGTGGCCTTGGTGGAAAGAGATTCGAGCTGGGCGCGGAGCGCATCGAGCTCGGTCACATAATCTTGCCAGAGTTCTTCGATCTCGCTTTCGTCGGGAATGCGGGTGACCGTATTGTCGGTCACCGCAGGGGCAGCAGGAGGGGCGGCGGCGGCGGGAGCCGCGGGTGGCGCCACTATAGCGGGCCGGCCGAGGGTGGTGAAGGTCGTTTGCGCGGCGGGCACAGCAGGAGTGATGGTGATGGCAGGCCCAAAGGTGGGGGGGCGGGTGGTGATCAGCTCATTCAGCTGGGCCGTATGAGTGGCCTGCAGCTGGGGCACTCCAAGAAGGGGATCGCAAGATGCCACGGGCGGGGCCGGCATGCAGCTGTTGGTGGACTCGCAAGTGGGTGGCAGGGTGAGGTTCGAGGGAAGTTGCGGACCGGGTAGCGACACCACCTGAGGCACCGCAGGAATCAGATCCTTGGGAATCACGCGGACCGAGGGCCTTGCCGGTGTGGTCGCGGACAGGGTGGCGGCGTCGGGGATCACCACTTCCTGAAGCACCTGAGGCGCATCCACTTGGACGCCGCGGCTGAGCGGACTAGCCGGAGCCGGCCCTGGCGCGGTAGAAGGAGCTGCTGCTCGCTCAGCCACAAAACCGCGAAACTGCTGAAAGAAATCAAAAGGGCCGGCCTGGGCTTCTAGCGAGGCTAGTAGCAGAACGAGCGAGCTTCCCGAGACCCATAGACGCATTGGCGTTTTCCCCTGTCGCAGAGGCGGTCTCTCTTCGAGACCGCATTCTAAGAATGCACGCAAGCCCGAGACCAGGCTTGGGTCTACGTGATTTCACTGACTTAAAGAGAAAACCCCGTCGAACTTTTCGACAATCGTCGAAAAAATCGTCACTCCCAGATGGTGTCTTTGCCGGCGATCCAGGCTTTTACGTTCTCCGTGGTCACGGATTTGGGACGCTCGAGCGGGAATCCCAAAGCGCGCGACCAAACCTGGGCGGCCAGCACCCCGAGGGCGCGGCTCACGCCGAAGAGCACGGTATAGTATTCGTATTCTTTCAAGCCGTAGTGCAAGAGGAGGGCGCCCGAGTGCGCGTCCACGTTCGGCCAAGGATTTTTGATTTTGCCCAAGGATTGCAAAATGGGCGGAACGGTTTCATAGATCTGCCAAACCGTGTTCACGAGTTTGTCGTCGGGCATATGCTTTTTCGCGAACTCGGCCTGGGCGGTAAAGCGTGGATCGGTCTTGCGAAGCACGGCGTGGCCGTAGCCCGGAACCACTTTGCCGTCGGCCAGGGTCTTTTTCACGTACTCTTCGATTTGCTTGCCGCTCGGGCGATCTGTGCCCAGGGTCTTTTGCATGTCGAGGATCCACTTGATCACTTCCTGGTTGGCCAGACCATGCAAGGGGCCGGCGAGGCCATTCATGGCAGCCGCGAAACTCAGGTAGGGATCGGCCAGGGCGGATCCCACGAGGTGCGCGGTGTGGGCCGATACGTTGCCGCCCTCATGGTCGGAGTGAATCGTGAGGTAGAGGCGCATCAGCTCTTTAAAACCTTCGCCCTCAAAACCTAGCATATGAGCGAAATTAGCGGCCCAGTCGAGGTTTTGGTCGGCGGCGATCGTTTTCCCGCCATGGTATTTGCGGCGGTACACATAGGCGGCCACTTCGGGCAAGCGCGCGATCAGGTTCATCGCGTCTTCGTAGACATAGCTCCAGTATTCTTTTTTGTTCACGCCCTCGGCGTATTTTTTGGCGAAAATAGAATCTGTTTGCAGGGCCATCACGCCGGTGGTCACTTGGGTCATGGCGTGGGCTTCGAGCGGGAGGGCATCGATGGTGCGCAGCACGTGGCTGGGGAGTTTCGAGCGCTTGCGCCAATCGGCGGAAAGTTCGGTCACATCGGCCTCGGTGGGGAGTTCGCCGGAAAGGAGGAGATAGAACAATCCTTCGGGCAGGGGCTCTTTCCCGCCCTTGGCTTTGGGCAATTTTGCCTGGAGCTCAGGGATGGTGAAACCACGGAAGCGAATGCCTTCCTCGGAATCCAGTAGAGAAGTTTCGTAGATCATGCCGGTGATGCCGCGCATGCCCTGGAAGGCTTGGGCTAGCTGCACCTCACCCATTACTTTGGTGCCATGCTCTTTTAGGATGTCTTTGATTTCGGCTGCTTGTTTCTCAGCCTTTGCTTTGAAAAGATTTTTTAGTTTTTCCATATTGCCCCCAAGCTAAAAGACGGATCGGAAAATCTCTAGAATATTATAGGAGATTTTCGGGTAAAGGGAGAAAAGGGATGGGGATCTAATCAGAAAATCACGGGGCCGTGAGCAAATGGCGGATTGCTTCCACGGCTGCGCGTTAAATGCCAGCTTCTGGCTCACTGCGGCGGGTGACGTCGGGGGCATTCGCGCTCTGCAGTAATTTTTGTTTAGCCGGAAGCGGGATCTGGCTGCGCTCCACCTGCGCTAGCCAATCGAGCACACTGAAGCCAAGGGGACGCAGAGGATTCGCGGGAAAGCTGGGGCGAAAGTGCTGCCAACGCACCTCGAGGCCGGAGGCACGAAAGAGCGAGAGATCCAGGTAGCGCGTGGAGCCCAGGGCCGAATGGTATTCAGAAGCGCCGAGTGCCTGACAGAGCTCCACGAGGCGCTCGGTTTTGTGCAAAGAGCTTGGGTGATCGGAACTCCAGTGCAGCTCGGCCTGCACGGAGAAAAAATCCCAAAGGCAAAACAAACTTTCCTGGCAGGCGTCTAGCAAGAATTTTTCCTGGGCCATCTTCTCCAAAGCCGGGCGGACCAGGGGTTCAAGCTGTGTAGAAAAGTATTTTTCTTTCCCGTAGGTGGCTTGCAGCAGGCTCCAATGTTCGCGCGTCCAGGCGCGGCCGCTATCGATTTCCATTTCGCGAAAGGCTTTTGCGCGATGCCCGCGGCTATGCACGGGGATCGTGAGCCAGCGGCTGCCTTTGGCGCTGGGGAGGAGGGTGCGGTGCTGACGGCCTTGTTTTGTCCACTGCACGTCATCTAGGAAGACAAAATGATCCACGCGCGTGAGGAGGTCGAAGTAGCCTAACCAGGGAAAATAATTTGGTTGCTGGCAGGCGATGCGCATTTATTCGTACCTCAGGGCTTCGATGGGCGAGAGGTCGGAGGCTTGTTTGGCCGGCCAGAGGCCGAAGACAAGGCCCACCACGAAGGAAAAACAAAAGGCCTGGATGGCCGCCGTGACGGGCAATCCGGCATTCCAGCCGAGGGCTAGGGTGAGCAGGGTGGAGAGCCCGTAACCGAGCGAGAGGCCAATCGCTCCGCCCAAGAGGCAGATCAAGATCGATTCCACGAGGAATTGCACCAGCACATCGCGTTTTCGCGCGCCCAAGGCTTTGCGCAAGCCGATTTCCTTGGTGCGTTCCTTCACGCTCACCAGCATCACGTTCATGATGCCAATCCCGCCCACGAGGAGCGAGATCGAGGCGATCGCCGCCAGCAAGGCCGAGATGGCGGCCGTGCTCTTGTTCACGGTCTCGCGGATCTCGTTGAGGCTCCGCACTTCGAAATCACTGTCGGTGCCCGGAGGGATGTCGCGGCGGCCGCGAAAGAAAGTCTCGATCTCCCGGGTGGCGCGCTCGATCTGGTTGTCGGTTTTGATCGTCACGTTCAGGCTATCGAGGTTCTGGCGGCCCAGCACCCGGAACATCGCCGTTCGCAGGGGCACAATCACCTGGTCGTCGGCATCCTGAAAAGTATTCCCGCCCTTGCTGGTGAGCACTCCGATCACCCGAAATTCCACGCGGTTGATTTTCATGATCGAGCCAATGGGGTTGAAATCCTCGCCATAGAGGTTGCGCACCACGGTCTGCCCGAGCACGGCCACGCGCTCGCGCCGCAGGTCTTGCTCTTCGTTGAAAAAATGCCCGGCCGTGAGGGTGGCATTTTGCATCGTCTGGTAGGTGGCGCTGGCGCCGAGCACCCGGGTGTTCGCATTTCTCGCTTCGCGCGAAACCAAACCATTCCCGTAGAGCACGGCCCCTACGTCTTGGATTGGGCTTTCGTGGCTCTGCAGCCGCTGGAGGGCTTCCAGGTCTTCGAGCTTGAAGCGCCGGAAGTTCCGGTCACTCGCGCGATTTGCTCCGGAGCGCGAATAGGTGGCGGAGATCGTGAGCATATTGGTGCCGAGCGAGGATAGCTGCCCTTCAATCGCGCTCTTGGCGCCCTGTCCGATGCCCACCATGGCC
>JAKFYM010000280.1 GCA_021730855.1 Bdellovibrionales bacterium | reverse complement strand
GAGTGGCATTGCGCCAGCTATTGGAGCCATATCTGGAAAGAGCAAGACGTGAAACGCTGGGACCCTACCCTAAACCTGCTCCAGCGCTGCATCTCGCTTCCGGTGCTGGTCCTCCACAAAGAAGACGCCATCGAGCGCACCGCTGCTGAAGTGGTGAAAATTGTCCGCGCTGTCACTTAAGGAAAGCCATGAATATACAAGAGTTATTTAATTTAAAAGGCCGAGTGGCCATCCTCACCGGCGGGGCCGGGCATAAGTTCGGATCCCAGATCTGCACCGCGCTCGCCGAAGCTGGAGCGGAGGTGGTGATCACCTCGCGCCGGGGCGAGAAAGCCAAAGCCAAGGCCGAGGAATACCAGGCACAAGGCCTGGCCGTGCACGGGGCCGAGCTAGACCTGCGCGAAGAAGAGGCGATCCGCGGCTTTGTGGCGCAAACGCGCGAGAGATTCCGGCGCATCGATATTCTTGTAAATAATGCCTGCGCCAACCACCTCGAAGCCTTTGAAACCGTGAAGCTCGACGATTGGAACCGCGTGCTGCATACCAATGTGACGGCCCCGCTCCTCCTGGCGCGGGCTGTGGCTCCGCATATGCTGGAGCAAGGCAAGGGCAGCATCATCAACCTCAGCAGCATTTATGGAGTGGTGCCCCCCGACCAGAGCATCTATGGCGATTCTGGCCTCAATAGCCCGCTCGTGTACGGAGCCACCAAGGCGGCGCTCCAGCAGATGACAAAATACTGGGCGGTCTACTGGGCCCCAAAGATCCGCGTGAATACGCTCACTCCCGGTGGTCTCTACAACAAGCAAGACCCAAAGTTTGTGGAGAACTACAACCGCAAAACACCCATGGGCCGGATGGCAGGGCCAGACGACCTCAAGGGCGCGGCCCTTTATCTGGCCTCAGACGCTTCGGCCTGGGTGACGGGGCAAAACCTCATCGTGGATGGCGGCTTTACGGTTTGGTAGGTAGAAGCGGTCTCAAAAATAGACCGCTTCTAGGTAATTGCCCTAATGCCGAACGACGTATTCTAGGTCATCCAAAAAAACGTCCACACGCTTGCCGTCCCCTCCGACAGTGATAATGCCGAAGTGATCAAAAATGATGCCTGATTCGTAGATCGAAGCTGGCAGCTGGATCTCAAACTTCTGCATGGGCACTTTGAGTCCACCGGCCGTTTGCGGACTCAAAGTCCAAGATACCTTCCTGGTGGCGGGATCGTAGTCCCAGGTGAACCGTATTTTTTGCCCAGTCGGAATAATGACCGGCACATTATCGGAGAGGCATACCTTGCTCTTCCCGCTCGCGGATGCGTTCTTGCCCGTGCATTGGATCTTGAGTGGCGAGAACTTGCCATTGCTCTGCAAGGTGGGAGTGTTTGTGGCAAGAGTGGTAAAGTTAAATCCATCTCTTGTGGCGCCACCAATAATAATCCCGAGCAATCCGCCTTCCATGCTGGCATTTCCCTCTAGCGCCAGTTTTTTATTGAAGTACCCAAAATACATTCCGGCGTCGGTGAATCCCTGCGCGAACTGAATGGTTCCTGACATGGAGATCGGCTTGTCGAAGCCAACTAAGACCTTTTCGTCCGCATAGAACGAAACTCCGGGTTTAAGTCCTCCTCCGCGCCAGAGGTTTCCGCCAATGTTGCCGGTCTTGGCGTTGTATCCGAAATTCTGGTTGGGCCGCATGATGCAATCCTGAAATACGCGCTGATTGCCCTGGCCAACCCAGTCCGTAGGCTTTCGATCAAACGAATCCCGTCCAGTCTTCCAACTGGCACTAATGTCGTCGAAGTAAAGTTCGAGCGATTTTTTTGAGGCACCGCTTCCCATTTGGTGAATCCCGAAACGGTCTATCTTGATTTCTTTTTGTGAAATCCGCGAATATTTATAGGTGGCCTCTTTGCCATCGATCTGCACGAACAAGCGGTTGTCGGGGTAGAGCCGCATCCGGAATTCATGGTAACGGCCATCTGCGGGAATCGTAAGCACGGAACTTACGCCCTCAGCCTCATAGTAGTGGTTCAAACCCACGATATCCACGGGGTAATGCTTGGTGCCCGATTCATCCATATGGCTGACATTTTCCTGGATCCGAATGCCAATATGATCCCTGGGGCGGGTGCTGGCTGTGTGTTCTCGGGAGAAAAAACCGATATAGGCACCGAGGCCGTTTTTCGCCGCGATCTTGATGGTGCCTTGGATGCTCATGGCAGAACCCCAGCCAGTTTCCTTGGGGAAGGGAAGACCATAGTGGGCGCGCTGAGTGGACTGCTGCCAGAGGCCGCCAATGGCGCGTTCTGTTGGATTGTAGCCAAAGTCCTGCGTGATCGTGAGGCAGGTTTGCGGCATTCTGTTGCGGAACCCGACCCAGGCCGGATCACTCGAAAAATCTTGTTTCCGAACCCGAACGCCCGCCTCGGAACTCTGGATGCCGAAATTGTAGATGAGGTCTTTCCCACCAATCTTGAAGATCTTCGAATTGTCGGTTGTGCGAACATGGCCGGAAGGCAAACGCTGCGCCAGTCCCAGTCGATAGTCTCCCTCCTTGATCTTGGCGAATTTGAAATTCCCGGTACCGTCCGTCTTGGTGATCAAAACTGTCGCTGCGCTAGCACCGGCATGGAGGAGATGGATTTCCACATTCGGTAAAAGCGGCTCGCCCGGATCAGGCTGCCCATTGCCGTTTGGGTCCTCGAAAACCACACCCGAGGCCGAAAAAGTTGCGCCGGACCAAGCTTTCTCGCTAGCTACACAAGAAAGGATGAGAAGTGTTGGAGCAAAAAAAACTTTCATAAGACTATCCCCCTAATGGCGCTAACGCCCCTTAAACGTAAATACTTCAGCAAAAAATCAGATAGATTTTTACAAGAAAATCAGAGAGTTGACTCTTAAGGGCGATAGCGATCAAGGGGGATGGATATATGGACGATCAAGACAGTGTCGATTACTGAGTTCGGTTCGTATAGGGGGAGACACCATGGGGCTTCTATCTAAAAAAATTCTTGGTATGGCATTGGTCCTGCTCTTCGGCCCGGAACTGCCTATCGCTAAAGCCATTGGCCCACAGCACGACCAAGGAGCCATCAGCTACCGCCAACTACAACCCCTGAAAGTAAGCCAACAAATCACCTCAGGCCAAGCGCGTTCCGCTAGCCTTGACCATGGCACCGCCATTGAAATGACCGGTCCAGATCAGGTGTGCAAAAACATCATGAACGCCACCGGAAGCACCCTCTTTGTCCCGGCCAATAGCTTGGGTGAATGGCAAGCATTCGTGAATGCCACCATTCCTGGAGTGACCAAAGGGAACTGCTCTGCCGCTCCGCCACCCTCCCCTTCAGGTTGCGGAGGCGTATTGGTGGGTGGCTACTGCTGGTACCAATCAGCACAAATGGAGTCCTGCGCAGAGACTTGTGCCAGCCGTGGCGGCTATAATGAGGCAACCAATACGTTCGCCGGGGCAGCTGGCTCCGATGCCAACTGCATAGCCGTGGCTTCGCAGTTTTATGGCCCCCCAGATCAGTGGTACCGAAAAAGCCTGCAGGATTCATCGGTACCAGCACCACCTACTCAGCCGAGAATGGGCTGCCACTACCATCGCGATGTGCAGTCCCAATCGAACTGTGAGGTCGTTGATGAAACAGACGAAGGCCACCAGACTATTGTGTGCTCTTACTATCCGAAAATTTCCCGACTCGTGGGCGCTCCTACCACTGCGGATGCCAAGGCGTCCATGTATTACTCAGGCCGGCGCTTCTGCGCTTGCAATAACTAGATCTCCAGCGTGAGACCTTAGCTAAGGCACCAAATCTTCCCAAGTGAGCCACATATCGCCCTCCACATCCTTCGCCAGACGGCGCCCGGGAAGGTCGTAGAGATGCCGGGGCTCGATGCCTAAATAAGGCCTTTTTACCTGCAAGTCTTCAGACCGGATAGTATCGCCCGCACGCAGGCCTTTGCGCAGGTGCACGGAGCGGTTCGCGATGCGGCGGGATTCGTGCTCGGAAGGGTCCACCACTTTTTGCCCAGAGCCTAAGGCCAGCTCGGTTTTGCGGATCCAGTCTACCAATTGATGAAAGCCCGCGGGCTCGAGCGCGAATTTATGGTCGGGGCCTTCCATCGCGCGCGCAAGCGTGATGTGTTTTTCCACCACCTTCGCGCCCATCGCCACGGCGGCCACGGCCGTGATGTTCTCCATATTGTGGTCTGAGAGGCCCACAAGGCAATCGAACTCGGCCCGCATCGCCTGCATCGCCCGCAGGTTCATGGCTTCGTATTTCGCGGGGTAGACGGCCGTGCAA
>JAKFYM010000402.1 GCA_021730855.1 Bdellovibrionales bacterium | reverse complement strand
CCTCTCCTCCCATGCTCCGCTGGAGCTGGACCGACCGCTGGTCAGCTTCGCTTCCGGCATGGGGGAATTTGATTTCGCGGTAGACGCCCAAGGCCAGCTCCTACAAAAACTCTACACCTCTAGCTCCGACTGGGAAGTGGTAGAGCCGCTCGCCGGCACCACCTTCAAAAAAGTAATGGGCACCTTTGTTTGGTCGGAAGTCTTGGAAGACCTCTAGATATCTCCTATACTGCAAGGACCAATGAAGACCCTACGATCCTGGATGCAAGAAGGCGAGTTCACGCTCGCCCTTTCGAGTAATTTTTTTGGCTTCTACTCCCATTGCGGTTTTGTGGCCGCGCTCTACGAAAATGGCATCCGGCCAAGCCGGGTCACCGGATCCAGTGCCGGAGCCCTGGTGGGCGCGGGCCTCGCCTCCAACCTCCACCCGCATACGATTCGTGATCTCTTGTTCGCGGTGAAACGCGCCGACTTCTGGGACCCTAAGCCCGGGCTCGGTTTCCTACGCGGGCAGAAATTCTTAGAAATGCTGGAAAAGAATTTTGTGACGGCCTTTGAGCACACCTCTATCCCGCTCGAAGTGGCGGCCTTCGATATTTTCTCCCTGCGCACTCGCTTCTTGACGTCAGGCCCGCTCGCCAAGGCGGTGGCCGCGTCCTGCGCTGTGCCTCTAATGTTCCACCCCGTGCGCGTGGGCTGGCGCTTTTATTTCGACGGAGGGGTTTTTCTTAAGTCGGGCATCAATAACGCCCACAAAAATGAGCGCGTGCTCTGCACCTTTTTGCCCTCGGCGGGCTGGATGGGCGCCTATGAGTGGAAGTCGAGCCTCAAACAAGTGTCGGACAAGCACCAGGTGCTGCGCCTGCAGGGATTGCCCCAAGTAAATCCGAATCGTTTAGAAACCGGGAAAGCCGCCTTTGCCGAAGCCTATAAGCGCACCCTGAAAGCCCTGGATGAGCCATTACAAGGGGCCCTGCACGATGGCTAGAGCTTTCTAGGCCTGGACGCGAAACTCCACGCTGCCTAGCTCCTGCACCTGCACGCGGATCCACTGGCCCACTGCTAGCGGAATGGCCGCCGTGGCCCCACCGGCCAGCACCACCGCTCCTGCCGGGAGCGAAGTCCCTTCGGCGTCGAGCAAATGCACGAGATCTGTCAGCGAACGCAGGGGGTTGCCCAAGATCGCCGCGGAAGAACCAAACTGCATGGGCTTGCCGTTCTGCTCCAGCACCATGCCTAAATTGGCGAGATCCGAGATCTGGCCTTTGGCATGCAGCGGCCCGAGCACAAATCCGGAAGAAGAACAATTGTCGGCCACCACGTCGGGCAGCTGGAATTCAAAATTCTCATAGCGTGAATCAATGATCTCGAGCGCGGCCATCACCCCGCCCACGGCCCGGAACACCTCGGGCAGCGAAGGGCGGCCCGCAAGCTCGCGGTCGAGCAGGAAGGCGATCTCGGGCTCCACCTTGGGATGGATGCCGCGGCCGAGAGAAAAAAAACCGCCCTCAGGCACCTGCATGCGGCTCGTAAGGAAACCATGGATCGGGCTATGGATCCCCATCTGCTGCATCTTGGGTCGTGAGGTCATGCCCATTTTGCGGCCCACCAGCTTGGCCCCTTGGGCTTGATGCAAAGCCAGCAGCTCGCGCTGCACCTGATAGCCTTGGGCCAGCGAAAAATCCGGCTGCGCGGCGGTGAAGCGCTTCACGCACTTGCGGTTTTGTTCTGCGGCATAGAGTTGCTCGGCGATTTTTTTCATGCTTCAAACCCACAGAAAACTTTGCCCAAACCCGATATCTCCACTTCCACCTGGTCACCCGCTTGCACTGGCACCACGGGACCAAAAGCGCCCGAGAGCACCACATCTCCTGCCTGGAGGTGGGCATCAAAACGCGAGAGCGCATTTGCTAGCCAGGCCACCGCTAGGGCCGGATGGTCGAGGCAGGCCGCGCCGGAGCCCGTAGAAAGCACTTCGCCATTCACCCGCAGGGCCATGCCGGCTAGGTGCAGGTCCACGGCGCCCAGCTTGCGGGGTTCCGTGCCGAGCACGAAGGCGGCCGAAGAGGCATTGTCGGCAATGGTGTCTTGGATCTTGATCTTCCAATCCTTCACGCGGGAATCGATGATCTCGATGCAGGGAAGGATAAAATCAGTGGCTTGGATCACCTGCGCCACCGTGACCCCAGGACCAAACAAATCCCGTTTCAGCACAAAAGCCACCTCGCCCTCCACCCGCGGCTGCAGCAGCTGCGCCATCGAAAGCGCCTCGCCCAGGGGCAAATTCATGTCGGAAGTGAGGTAGCCATAGTCGGGCTCATGCACACTGAGCTGTTTTTGCACGGCCCGCGAGGTGAGGCCGATTTTCTTGCCCAGGAGCCTGGCCTTCCCTTGCTCCAGCCTACGCTTAAGGTTAATGTGCGAAATCGCATATGCGTCATGGATGGTGAGCTCCGGACGGCCTTCCGTCATGGGGGCACAGGGCAGGCAACGCGTCCTCGCCTCGTAAAGATTGTCTGCGAGTTTGGCTAGTTCAGTCTCGTGCATGCGCCGACTCTAACCCAGGAATTTTCGATGTCCAAGTATGAAAACCTTGTCCTAAACGAGCTCAACTACAACTCCTACCTGAAGGTGAACGAATTGCTGGAGCTGCAGCAGCTGCTCTCTAAACCCGCGCACCACGACGAGATGTTTTTCATCATCATCCACCAGGCGGCCGAGCTCTGGTTCAAGCTCATGCGCCATGAAACGGCGGCGATGGTGGAAGCCTTCCGCACGGGGTCCGTTTCTCATGCGCTGAAAAACCTGCGACGACTCGTGGCCATCATGCAGCTCCAGGTGCAGCAGATCAATATGCTGAACACCCTCACCCCCGTGGAGTTCGCCGGTTTTCGCGACCACCTGAAACCGGCCTCCGGATTCCAGTCGATCCAGTTCCGCATGATTGAATTCGTTTTTGGTTTGCGTGAACCCTTTTTCCTAAAATTCTTTGAGAAAGAGCCAGAGAAGGTGGCCATCCTCGAAGGCATCGCCAAGGAGCCGAGCGTCTACGACGAATTTGTGCGTACCCTCGACAAAGCGGGCTTCGCCATGCCCGCGGCCCTACTCCAGCGCGACGTCACGCAAGGCTGGGTGGAATCCCCCGAGCTCATCGCCACCCTAAAAGAGATCTACGAAAATCCCAAGGAGAACTATCATTGGGTGCTCTTGTTCGAGACCATGCTCGACTTCGACGAGAAATTTGCCATCTGGCGCTCCGTACATATGCTTATGGTGGCGCGCACCGTGGGCATGAAAACAGGAACCGGCGGCAGCTCTGGTTATAAATTCCTGGCGGGCCGGGCTGAGCTTCGTTTCTTTCCCGAGCTCTGGAGCTTACGCACCCATATAGGAACTGTTTACTAATGCAGTTCGATGTTTTTTTCTCCATCTGCCAGACTCCCGTGGATGGCTACCAACCGAACGAACGCCAGATGTTCGAGAATTTTTTCTCGCAGGCCGTGCTGGCCGACGAGCTCGGCTACGGCACCGCCTGGGTGGCCGAAACTCACCTCTCCTGCCAGATCCAAAAGCGCAATCCTGGGGCCGTGATCCCCCACTTCCAGGGCGAGATTGGCCTGAACACCGACATCCTGCAACTCGCCCATGTGCTCTTCCGCAAAACCAAGCGCATGCATATCGGCTCCGCGATCCGCAACATCCTCTGCAATGGCGGCCCGATCGCCCATGCCGAGGCGATCCGCATGTTCCTAACCCTGCATGGTCTAGATCCCGCCGAGAAACGCCGGCTCGACATTGGTTTTGCCTCAGGACGTTTCCCCTTTTCCAACATCCCCTATGGCATCCGCCCACGCAATGAGCTCGAAACCGCCGCCTGGCCCGCGCTGAAGGGAAAGATCTTTCAAGAAGCCTCAGAGATTTTTCTCCGCCTGCTTCGCGGCGATGTGCTTTCGTCCGCCGATGTGCGCCCGAAATTACTTAGCCGCCAGGATTTCCGCACCGATTCCGATTGGGAGAAGGTGCAAGCCATCGCTGGCAGCAGCGCCGCGCAGATCGAAGTCCCGTCCACCTGGAAATTCGACCAAATAGGAGTGATCCCCTTTGAAGCGCCCATGGATTTGCTCCAGCTCACGATCGGTTGCCACGATCTTGAGACCCAACTCTACGCCAACCAATTCCTGCCCTGCGGAGTGTTCAATCTTTCGATCACCCCGAGCCACCAGATTGAGGCCACCCACCAGGCGATGCAAAAAGGATTTCATCCGGCCGGGGGCGCCTGGACGCGCTCCCGCATGCCGCGCACCGTGC
>JAKFYM010000345.1 GCA_021730855.1 Bdellovibrionales bacterium | reverse complement strand
CTCCTTGAGCCCGGCCTGCGCCTGGGCGCGCAATTCCGCCGGCTCGTCGCGCCCCTTCTCGCTCGCGAAGCGCGGCCAGGGATTTTTTCGCCTCGCGAACGGCAGCTTTTGTCTCTCGCGAAAGCACAAATCTCTTTTCCGCATCCATGCCGGGCAACCAAGCCTCTAGGCCCGTGAGCGTTTCCACCAAATCCATGCCGCGAAAGCGCGCCAAGAGCGCTGGCGCTGGGGCGTCCACGCCAAAGACAGGCTTCCATAGTGCCGTGTCTAAAAGATCCTGCAGGCCCGCCACCATGCCCGGGGCTTCGAAGATTTTTAGCATCTCCTGAGTCACGCGCTCGCGGCTCACCAGAGCGAGCCGCTCGGCCTGCACGCGAATCGCAGCCACGAGCCCCGGTTCGAGATGAAAGCCAGGGAGCTGCGCATGAAAACGCACGGCTCGCAGCATGCGAAGCGCATCCTCGCCAAAACGCAGGGCTGGATCGCCCACGCAGCGGATGCGTTTGGCCTCGAGGTCGGGCACTCCGCCAACATAGTCCACCACGGCGCCCGCAATTAGATCATAGAAGAGCGCATTGAAGGTGAAGTCTCGCCGGCGCGCGTCCTCTTCGGGATTGGAGAACTCCACCGCATCGGGATGGCGGCCGTCGGTATAGTCCCCATCGGTGCGGAAGCGCGCGATCTCCACGGGGCCTTCGCTCGTGACCACCACCATGATTCCGAAGGAGCGGCCTACGTCGAGAGTTTTTTCGAAAAGACCTTCGATGATCTCGGGGCTCGCGTCGGAGACTAAATCAAAATCCTTGGGTGGTTTTCCGAGCCATAGATCACGCACGGCGCCCCCGACGATATAGGCCGTCCAGCCCTCGCCCTGTAGGCGTGAAAGCACCTCCTTCACGTATTCGGGCACTTGGTGGTACCAATCCACTCGATGGGATTTCATGCGCGTCTCTTAAAGACCGCTCGCTCCAGCTTTACCAGCCGCTCTTCCAGCGCGGGCCGGCCATTCATGGAATTGCGCAGGAACCAGTTAAGGAAAGTCTGGTAGCCCATGCCCTGCTTCTCTCCTTCGGCTTCGAGCCATGCGATCACCTCGGGATCCAAGCGGAAGGTTTTGATCACCTTCAGCTCCTTCGCCTTTTTGCTTTTTTTTGCCTTGGAAAAATCGTATTCGTCTCTCATGCGTTTTCACCTTGTCTCATATTGTTTCTGTTCCGGCTTCGTCGCTTTTCTTGCCGAAATAAGCCTTATTGTATTGCCGTCCAAGCGCTCGCAATAAACCACCACCAGTGCCCGCCGATGACCGGAACAGCCCAGGCGAATCCAGCGATCCTCTTCCTGGGAGTGGTCCGGGTCGTGCATTTCTAAGGCGGAGGCATCCAGCCAGACCGTGGCCGCTTCGGAAAATCGAATGCCGTGTTTGCGGAGGTTGCTCGCGGCTTGAGCGTCGTCCCATTCGAAGTCCATATTTTATATTGTATGATAATGTTATTACATTGTAAATATAGGGGCGAGTTTTTTGCGGAAGTCGGTGAAATCACCAGGAAACATTGCCCCTGACTTCAGGGGAGTCGAATCGGGGCTAAATCAAAATTCTTGCTTCCCAAGCGATAGATCACGCACGGCGCCCCCGACGATATAGGCCGTCCAGCCCTCGCCCTGCAGGCGCGCGAGAATTTCTTTCCCATATTCCGGTACAAGATGGTAGCAATCCACTCGATAGGACTTCATATGACTTCTTTACCATGCCTCACCCTCAACAAACATGCCCAAGACCGCGCGAAAAAGCGCCACCCCTGGGTTTTCAGCAATGAGCTTTCCGATCCCAAGCGCTTTGCCCAGCTCGAGCCGGGAACCTTCATGGACGTGCTCGACCATCGCGGGGATTATTTAGGCACCGGCTTCGTGAATCCCCACTCGCTGATCGCGGTGCGAATTCTCAGCCGCAAGCGCGGAGAGGCGATCGATCTGGCTTTTCTGAGGGTGCGGATCGAAGCGGCCCTCGAGCGGCGGGACCCGCTCTATGGGAAGCAGACGGATGCCAAGGGCACCTACCGCGCGGTGTTTGGCGAGGCGGATGGCCTGCCTGGGCTCGTGATCGATCGCTTTGAGGGCGGCTGGGTGGTGGAGCCCCACGCGAAGGGCATGGAGCTGCGGCGCGAGGATATTTTTGCGGCGCTCGAGAGCCTGGCCCGCGAGCGCTACCAGGAAACAGAAGTAAATATTTTTTATCGCACCGACCATCGCGCGGCCCAGTTGGAGAAGATGGAGGTCGTTTCCGAGGTGGCGCGAGGCAGGCTCCCGGCCGCCGGGCTTTGGGCCGCGGAGGGCGGAGTGCGTCTCCCCGTGGATCCGCTCCAGGGCCAGAAAACAGGATTCTTCTTTGATCAGCGCGACAATCGCGAGTTCTTTGCCCGTTGGGTGAAGGGCAAGGCCGCTGTGGAGAAAAACCTCCAGGTGCTCGATCTCTTCTGCCATGCCGGCGCCTGGGGCCTGCGTGCCCTGCAAGCCGGAGCGCAGAAGGCCACCTTCGTGGACAGCTCGGCGGCGGCGCTCGAGAGCGTGAAAAAAGCAGCCAAGGCCTTAGGCGTGCTCGAGCGCGTGCAATGCCTCGAGGGCGATGCTTCGGTGATTTTGCGTGATTTGCCGGCGCAGTCGTTTGGCGCGATCTCGCTGGATCCGCCGGCCCTCGTGCCCAACAAAAAATCCCTACCCCAGGGCACCAAGCTCTACCGCGATCTCAATCGCGATAGCATGCGCCTCGTGGCTCCCGGCGGAGTGCTCTCCACCTCCAGCTGCTCTTACCACCTGCAGGAAGAGCGTTTCGAGGAGACCGTGCTGCGCGCCCTGCTCGAGAGTGGACGCGAGGCCACAGTGCTGCGCAAAGGTGGCCTGAGTGCCGACCATCCCGTGCTTCCCAGCATGGAAGAGGGGCGCTACTTGAAGAATGTTTTTCTAGCTTTTTAACGGAATAGTTTTTCTGCGGCCGTAAAGGGATCGATTTTCCGGCGCGAAACCTCTTCCAAAAGGGCAAGCCCCTTGGCCGAGCGCAGGCGATCTTCCACCGAAAGAGCCGCCACGTCCCGCACGATGTGCAGGATCGCCGTCTTGGCGAAATGCAGCCGCTTCTGCGCGATCTGCCCTGAGTTCTTGAGGAACTCCCGGTGCTCCCCCATCATCGTAAACACTTCTTTGATGCCCTCGCCCCTCTCGGCGGAGGTTTTTAACACGGGGATTTTCCAGGCCTGCTTGCCGTCCACCAGCTCGAGCATCGCCCGCAGCTCCTTCACCACATGGTCGGCGCCCTGGCGGTCGCATTTGTTCACGGTGAGGATGTCGGCAATCTCGAGGATCCCGGCCTTCATCATCTGGATGTCGTCGCCACTCTCGGGCACCAGCACCACCATGATCGTATGCGCCACCTCGAGGATGCCGAGCTCCGTCTGGCCCACGCCGGCCGTCTCGAGGATCACGAGATCATAGCCCGAAGCATCGAGCAGCATCGCCACTTCCTGGGTGGAGCGCGAGAGGCCGCCCTGCCCGCCGCGGGTGCCGATCGAGCGGATGAAGACCTCGCTATCGGCCGCATGCTCCTGCATGCGGATGCGGTCGCCGAGGATCGCGCCCCCGCTGAAGGGGGAGGAGGGGTCCACGCAAACCACGCCGACTTTTTTGCCGGCGGCGCGCGCCAGGCGGATGAGCTTGTCCGTCATCGTGGACTTGCCGGCTCCCGGAGGGCCGGTGATGCCCACGAGGTGGGCATTCCCCGTGTGTGGGTAGATCTTCGTAAGCGCTTGCTCCACATTGGGCTCGCGATTTTCCACGTGCGTGATCAGGCGGGCGGTGGCGCGTTTGTCTCCGGCGAGCAATTGCTCGGCAAGTTCCTTGGCGCGCAGTGGATTCATTTCCCTCTCGCTTTCTGGATGAGCTTGGTGGTGGAGCGGCCTTTCACAAAAGAAAGCGAGCGCACCTCGCCCCCATGTTTCCAGACGCTCTCGGCGCCCACGATTTTGTCCACGGCCCAGTCGCCGCCCTTCACCAGCACCTTAGGCAGGAGGCGGTCGATCAGGGC
Source organism: Bdellovibrionales bacterium (assembly GCA_021730855.1). GTDB lineage: Bacteria > Bdellovibrionota > UBA1018 > CAIPTA01 > CAIPTA01 > JAKFYM01. The sequence goes on along the minus strand of JAKFYM010000345.1, from coordinate 285 downwards.
ACCGGGAGTGTCTTGCGGGAACCAAGTCACGCAGTCTACGGCTCCCAGGGCTGCCAGCACGCGGGCGCGGTCTTTGAGCGTGACAAGGGGGCGGTCCTTGCCCTTGAGCCGGCGCACGGAGGCGTCGCTATTGAGGGCCACCACGAGGGCGTCGCCGAGGGAGCGGGCTTGTTCGAGGTAAGTCACGTGACCGCTATGGAGCAGGTCGAAGCAGCCATTGGTGAAGACCACTTTTTTGCCCTTGCGCTGGAGCGAGCGCACCCAGGCCGCGGCCTGGCGCGACGC
>JAKFYM010000004.1 GCA_021730855.1 Bdellovibrionales bacterium | reverse complement strand
TTCTGCTCTGAATTTTGGAGGGGTATACATCCTACACTCTCTACATGCAGAGCCACAGCAAGCTCAATTTATTTGTTTTGTAAGCGGAAAGAACTGAAGATTGCACTGGTACACTTCGGTGCAATCCCCTTCCGTGGCCTCGGTCGCAAGCTCATCGAGGAAAGTGAGGATCTTTTCTTTGAGAGGCTCGATTAGGGCTGGGTTCAGCGAAAAGGTGAAGCCGGTGATCAATCTCCGGTGAAAATCTGCGTCCGCGGTCTTCCCGGTCAGCTCGGTTCTTGCTAGTTGGATCATCTGCTCGTGGAAGTCGCGCACCTCCTTTTTGGAGCGGCCGGTGGGAAGGTAGAGGTGGGAATCGCGTTTCTGGTATTTCCCCTCGCGCAATTCTACTACCCCCTGCTCTATCAAGCAGCGCATAGCACTTTCGAACTCAGCCTGGCGAAGGCCGAGACGCTCCCGCAATAAATTTGGTTCATTGAAAGGAGCCTGGAGCGCTAGGCCTTCCAGCAACGCTAGGTTCCACCATTTCGTGATCAGCGAACGATTGACTACGTCGGCGGTCTTTCTTTTTTTTAAAATCTTTCGCCGGCTAAAAAAAGGCAGCGACTCTGCCCCGGACTGCTTTAGGTACACTTCCTGGAACAAAGAGCTACGATCGTGGAGATCGAGCTCAAGGAGGTGGCTTAGGGTTTTTAGACGAGAGCGGGGCGGATTTTTTTTGCCCGAAAGAATCTTAGTCACGAAAGCCGCGCTCACTCCGAGATCGCGGGCCAGAGCGCGCTGGGAATAGCCGGGTTTAGCGGCTTGTTTGCGATGAAACGCGGCACTAAGAATTTTTTGCACCCTTTTGCGAGACTGAGCCTCAACTTTCATGGTGTTTCCGACCGAAGCGCCTCGCGGACGCCCTGCAGAAGCTCAAGGGCGATCCATTTTATGTCTCCAGACTGCGCGGCTCGCACCCTCTGCGTATTCACAATAGCCGTGAGCTGCTGATCGGAGCCGCGCCTCACCACAACGGTTGGCCCGGAAGGAGCCTGGGATGGAGTACTATAGGCGTTGTTCACCGAATCGGGCTCAATCTTTAAGAGCACGACGGAGCGGACAAGTTCTTCATACTCGAGCTGGGTCAAAGGCACATCCCGCATAAATACCTCTTTGAATTGGGCCAGCGTCACAAATGCAAAAAGTTTGACCGCAGCCGAAGCCGGATCGCCCCCTCCACCCAAGCCCGTCGAAGTTCCACCGATGGAAAAATTTACAAAGGAACGCGGGTGGGTGCTTAGGTGTTGCTTCACGGTGCCTTCGATAATGGCAAATAGCTCGGGGCTATAGTTGGAAGAAAAGGTGCGGGCCCAGAGATAGGTGGAGATTTCGTAGTTTTCATCTGGATACCCCAAAGCCTTGAGGCTTTCGTGAAGGAGAGTGGTCTCGTTCCCGGAATTTAACGGCTTAAGATTTCCCCCATCCCGAGTGAGGTCGACGATGAGACTAGTGTTAAATATTACCGTTTTTATGGAGGGCAGATTGAGGCCACCGATCCGACCGCCTGAGCCCACGAGCGCGAAGGAGGAGTCGTTATACCAAATATTTAAGTCCTGGATTTCCTGCTTGTAGACATCTAAGCGAAACCAGTCAATTTCGTTAGGGGCGCCATTTTTCTCCGCCTCTTCCGCTAGGTAAACGATAGCATCTTTCATCATCTTCGCTTCTTCGGGAGGGGCCGGAAATATGCCTCCCTCCCTGGAGCCATAAGATTGCGGCACGGCCAAGATACTCGGCCCTTGGGCTAATGCTATGGGAGCAATGGCTAGAAGGTGCGCGAGTGCCAGGGTTTTTACTAAATTAATGTACTTCATATAGGCAGGGGAAGATGCCTCAACTTCTGGCATCTAGCAATGAAAAATTGTTTAATGTTAACCTTTTGGTTAACGCTTCTTACTCGATAGCGTTGTGTTTCCCGTAGGCTATCGCTAAAAGGGGCGCAGAAGGAGATATACAAATGAAAATTCTAAAAACGATTCTTTTGGTAGCGATAACGTTAGTGGGATCTAAATCGGCTTTGGCCTGGGCTGGAGATAATCAAATTAGTTGTGGTGCGGCGGCCGGAGTCATGATCCAACTGCAACGCTATGGCAACGGATACTCCGGTTACTTGATTGATGCCTACAATGGTGGGACTCTCGGCTGTCGTGGCTATAGCGCCAGGTTCCTCGACGGCGAGGGAACCTTGGATTGCATAGGTTATTGGGACCATAGCTTTGAGGGCAGCGAAGTGGTGAAAATCACCATAGCCAAAAACTCAGACGGTAAGCTCCAAGCTTCCTACTTGCGTGACTGGGATGGAAGAAATGGCCAAGTTCCGAGGCTGATAACAGCGGACTGCCAAATTCAAGAAACTGCTTCGAAGCCATAGAAAAAAGGCGTGGGATCCTCGGGCTTATTTATCGACCCGAGGGACTTCCTCCTCCAATTTTTGCTAATGGCACTGATCGAAGCGCGTGTCATTGAAGCTAGTGTTGAAAGACAGGCGCCTTAGCAGACTCGATCAGATTGACCTAGAAAAACGAATCGCTTGAAATCAAGAGCGAACAATCACCTTGCATCCGGCCATGGAAAACCTCTTCATGTCGAAAGGCATTTCGGGCGCATCTTTGAATTTATCCATTTCCTTTTCTACGCCCTTAAACACCTTATTGCGGTGGCTCTTGGATTTGTAGACGATGAACGCAAAAATCGCCGTCTCTCCCGCCTTGAGTTTGCACATTTTCTTAAAGCCAAGGCCATACTTCGGGAAATCTTCCATAACGCTTTCGTAGTAGCTAAGAGCCCCGTGCTTCATCCAGGCTTTACGGCCCCACTTCGCCATCTTTTTGTAGGATTTCATATTCTTGCGCTTAATCGGTATTACGAAGCCTTCGACATATTGAGCCATCGTCTCCTCCTATTCGCTCCACTTACCGAGAGCTTGGGAAAATAATCTGGCACAAAACCAGATTACTTAGGGATTACTTTCTAAAAATAATTTTGTCACGCCTTTTCATTCTTGCGCCTTTTGTCAATGGAACACTCGCAGATGAAGAAAAATTCACCTCTCTATCTATTCCATTGCCCAGTTTGATAGGCTACTTCAGAACACCAAGCTGCAAGGCTGCCTTCAAGAGGAAAAAAATGAGACAATCACGAAGAGATTTTTTTAAATTCGGTGCTCTGTCATTAGTGGCAATTCCCTTTCTATCGTGGCTTGTGGACCTTGGTGGATCAGAGGCGATAGCTAGTGACGTATTGCCTTTTGCAAAAGAGACAGAAGAGCCAGCAAAGTCTCTGAAGTATTGCTCGAACGCAGAGAAACCAGGCAAGAATTGCGTAGCTCGCAAAGCTAAGGAGAAAAGCACCCAGTTTTGCTACAACTGTCAGCTCTTCAACAAAACAGAGGGCGAGAAAAAAACTGCGACGGGAAAGTGCTTGATCATGCCAAAAAATCAAGTTCCCGGAAACGCTTGGTGCCAGTCTTGGGTGCAGAATCCGAACGTAAGCGCTTAGTTCAGCCTGAAGTCGAGGCCTCATAGGGCGAGAAGGCCGAAGTTATTACGTAAGGCCAGTTAGCGAACTCCCCAAAGGGGGTCTATTCGAGCTTCGCTTTTAGCGAGGCCAACCCCTTCTCAAAATCCTTCCCGATCATGCCTTCCATATTCATCGCCAGGCAGAAGAGGTTCAGAGGAAATGGCTTTACGCCTTCCATGACCCACCTTACCTTGGTCTCGTTCTCGCTCACCGCCTCGGTGGTGAAATACACCTGCGCGGTGTCTTGCATAGGCTCCGTGAAACGAAGCTCCATATCCACCCTCTCGCCTTCTACGATATTCTTGATCTCTTGCTCCCCAACCCCAACATCTTTGTTTCCCGCCCAGCTGGAAATGAATCCTACCGTGCCATCGGTGCCCTTGTAGTCCAGCTTCATATTGGGGTCCAACTTGCCCCATGGGCTCCAGGTATTTTGGTTTTTGAGGAATTTCACCTGCTCAAAAACAACGCTCTTCGGCTGGCGAATCACGATCTCTCTCTCCACCAAGAAGTCTTTGGGCAAGAGGAGCCCCACCACCACAATCACGCCCAGCACACCAGCCAATGCAATAAGAATTTTTTTGATCACGTCTTCTCTCCTAGTGGGCAATGCCCTGTAGTTTTCTCTAGCTTACCAGCAAGGAGAGCAGGCCAAAAATGAAAAATCCTGCGCGCTAAGACAGTGGACGCGGAACAGGGTAATCTCCTCCCTTTTTTTTTCTCCATACCTAGTCCTAATGTTCATGGGCTCAGTACATACGTTGCATTTAGTATCGGGCTTAGATACAACGCTCAACATTCGTCTGGGGCCTAAATAACCTA
>JAKFYM010000323.1 GCA_021730855.1 Bdellovibrionales bacterium | reverse complement strand
TCTCTGAGGCGGTGGTGGAGGAGGTGCTGCGAGAAGTGGGCGTGAAAAAAACCCCGGCCCTCTTGGTGCTCAATAAAGTCGACCTGCTGGACGCCTCCACAAAAAAACGCCTCAAGCAGGAATTTCCCGGGGCCATTCTTGTTTCCGCACTGAAAAAAACCGACAGCAAGCTCCTCTGCCAACGAGTGGAGAGCTTTTTTGAGACCGGAATGATCGAAACCCAAATTTTTGCCCCCTACGCCCAGAAGGGGATTCTCAGTGAGATCCGAACGCGACTAAAAGTGCTGGCCGAAAAACATGAAGAGGGAGGCACTTGGTATACGGTGCGCGCCAAAGAAGCCGAAATAGAGCGGCTGAAGAAAAAATACCGGCTCAAAGCTGAGGAGTAAAAGCCCACCCGCAAAGGTGGGCTTTCCTCTACCCTAATTCGACACTAAAGCGAAACGATCGGCTTGAAGCCACCATAGATCATGCGCCTGCCGTCGAAGGGCACCATATCTTGGCCTATGCAGGAAATCCGTGGATCCTTCATGACTTTTTTCAGGACGCGATCGCGATGCGCGCGCGATTTATAGACGATCCAGGAGAAGAACACCACTTCATTGGACTTAAGTTTCACGCTCTGAGGAAAAGAGGTGTATTTCCCCTTTTTCACGTCGTCGGCCACGCACTCAATATATTCCAATGCGCCATACTCCCGCCAAACCTTCCCGGCCGTGGCCGCAAGCTTGCGGTACGCTTTCACATTTTTTTTGGGAACGGGCACGATAAATCCATCCACGTAACGAGCCATACTTCTCTCCTCTAGCAAAAATGAAGTTTCATTTCATCGGTAAGGTAATCTATGTGCCGATGGCTAAGCAAGGCTCACGTGAAAGTATCCCGTCTCTTCGGGCCGCTAGGACTTCGGGGCTCTGTTTCAGGTGCGAATGAACAAAGACCACTTCTAGTTTTTGTTCATGCTTATCTCAAGTGACTCTATCCAGTCTTAGAATGCCAACCGCCTTAGCCGCATCAACTCCACCTGTTCGTCTTCGGGAATATTAGTTCCACCGCTCCCAGAAAAGCCTTCGTTGACCAAAAGCTCGAGTGCCACGTAACAGGATCGGGCTGAGCTCGTCTTCGGGTATTCCGCAATACAGGCCTTCAGGTACATCTCCCCAAACCGGAAAAAGAGGCTGCTGGAAATCCGTGGATAGATCTGCCCTAGATAGAGCAGGGCCACTCCCTTATTCGGAGAACGGTCACCAGGGGCCTCAAGCACCTTTTGCAAAAGAACCGTCGCCCGCAGGCGATGAATATGAAAGCTTCTGCCCAAATCGGACACCATCGAAAAGTCATCGTGCTTTAGCAATTTTGTGGCTCGTGCCAGCAGAGCGGTTTCGGTCATTTTTTCCTCTTTCACGACCGGCTCCTTCGCCCATTTGGCAAATTCCCGAGACCATGCCTTAGTCTCCTCACGGAGGTAGAGCGGGAGGTCCTCATCTTTAGAAATTTTGAGAAAATACGTGGCTCCGGCGGCAGGATCTTCGGTAACCCTGGCATAATACACCGCAATCGATAAAAGGGCGCGGCGCACATTCCATTGGCCAGCATGATTGGCCGGATAGCTCTCTATCAGGCTTTCATATACGCTAAGCCCTTTCTTGAATTGTCGGGTTGCAAAAAGATAATCCGCCCGATCAATGGGCTCAATGTTCTTGGAATCCGGCTCCGGCCAAGGGAAGTCTGTCGTCTTTTTTCTGGTATGGCAGGCAATGCATAGCTGCAACGAACTCTGTAGCATATTCCGCGCAAAGGCTTTGTTCCCTTCGTTGAATCCGCGGCTAGTGTCTTTTATATGTTGCTGCAGCAGCGAAAGATTCACTTTGAGCGAAGGATCATCCTGAAAGGTACCCTTTCCTAAATGTGCCAAGTGATTGTCCAGCGATTTGAGGGATTTTTTTATCTGGGCCTCGTTAGCGGGCGCGGTGAATTCCGCATCCGAGAACATATATTTCTGCAATGCCATAATTTCGGATGCCAGTATATGCATGTCTGGCCGCGGGTCTTTGTCCTCGGCGTATGCAGTAAGCGTTACGAATGCCAAAACCATCAATAAGAACTTCATTCTTCCTCCACGGTAATTTTTTTCCAGATATAGAATATTTCGCTCCCTCCGAACGGAAGACGCAAGGAGAGATTCTCTCCGCGAAAAGAAAAGGGGGTCCTAGTGATGCGTCCGTCTTGCATATCGGGATCCTGGCTACAGGCGTAGCTATTTTTAGGATCCACCCACACCACCCGATCTACCAATTGGTCTCCCTCGAGATGGTACCTTCCGTGCCGCTCACAGTGATCGCCCTGGCCGACATGCCACCAATATAGCCGGCTATCGCCACTCGCTAAAAACTCGAACCGTAAGCGCAAGGTGGCATGCGGTGGTTCCGGAAACTCTATGCCTTGGTGCACTTTCATGATGTAAGCCCACTTGCCCACAACGGAGCTAGCCTTGGCAGGCGGGCTGAGGACACCAAACAGGCAAAGCGCTAGCACGAGAGGCTTCCTCACTCTACCCTCCAACCACGCGCGCGAGCCGCACCTAACGCCAATTGCTCTTGCTCTGCGGAAAGCAATCCCTCCGCCGCCCCCCTAAACGCAGAGCCAAAGTCATCGAAGGTTCCACCGCTACCAAGCCGCACCAAAGTACGGAAAGCCAGCCTGGCCACTAGCTCGTTTCCCAGAGCAGCCTTCATATCCCAAAACGTGGCCGCCACGATCGAGCCATTCTGGTACACACCCGGCGCAAAATCGCGATAAGCCACAAGTTTATGCTCCAATGTCCTCCGATAAGGGCCTTTTAAATAGGAAGCCTCTCCCATACGGGGGTTATCGAGAATCAGGGCCGTGAAAAGATCGGCAAAGCCTTCATTGTACCCGCCTCCCTCTCCCTCGGAAGGCAAGCCCGCATAAGCATCGACCACTGCGTGAATCCCCTCGTGGATCAGAACTGAGGGATCACGAATCATGTCGCGATAAGTTTCTCCGTCCACGGTACCTAAATATATCGTATTTTTATGATAAAATGCCGCATTGCTCACTCCCCCATTGCCCACATGTAGGCGCACGTCAATCGGATGCTCGAGCTCAATGCCTAGATGCTCCTTAAGCCAGCGATAGCCCTTGTCGAGGGTGAAATACGCTTGTCCGAGATCAAAACGACGATCCTCTTGGGGAAAAAAGAAGCGCAGTTCTGGAGACCAAACTTTTAGGTCTAATGCCGAAAAAACATGTAGTAGGCGCCCGGTGATGGTTCCATCACCCGAGAGGTCACGCAGAACCTCTTCCTGAACGCCTCCAAGCCTCGAACCGAACGGAAACACATCCGCTCGTCCATCGATTCCGTCCCAGTCGATTTCTCCTTGGCCAATGGCCGCTCCGCCACGCGCCACCAAAACGTAACGCAAACGATCCGCGGTGGGACTCAGGTATTCTACTCGCCAATAAGGAAGCCACTCTTCTCCTTGCTTGCGAACTTCCAGCGAGGGCGGAAAAATCCTCGAAGCATTTTCCAACTCCGGGAAAGAACGCATGGCAACTTCCAAGCTATTGGTGAGTTCGATATTCACTCCAACGCTCTGATCTGGAGTTTCGCTCAGTAGGGCACCGGCCGCATAGGTCACTTCCCCTGCTAGGTTAGACACCGTCTGCTTCCAGGTACCCACCACATGAGCGCGGCCAATCATTTGGCCCTCTCTCATAACAAACTCGCCCACGCCACGCAGAATTTGCCGAGAAATCTTAGGAGCTGGGGCCATGGCTCCCAAAAAGGAAAGGGGTTTCTGCTGGTCCGTGCGATGGCTCCAGCGGAATTTACGTAACTGCTCTTTGGCGAACCCCTGAAGTGGAAACAAAATAAAAAACATGGCGGCCAAAATTCGTTTCATATCCCCCCCTGGAAACAGCAAAATCCCCTCCGGGCCACGCCTAGAGGGGGAAGAAAGCAGAATGACTTACTGCTCGATCGTGACTTTTCTTTCTAAATAGGTTCCATCACCGTTCATAAACCGAATCACGTGCTGGCCTACGCTTAGCTTGCCTAGCTGCACCTCTTTGTGAAAGGGAAGCATCACCGCTAGGCAGAGACCTTCGGTAAAGTTAGCGGTCACGGTAACTTCATGAATCCCTGAGTCGAGGAGCTTCACTTTTGCATCCTTCACCTGATAGCAGCTGTTCGTGAACAATCCGTTCGCCACCACGAAAACATCCGAACCAGAATCGAATCCGCTAGGAATGTAAACATCCGTCACGCCCACCACTTTCTCACGAACGTCTCCCTCTCTCGCAAAGGCAGGGAAATTCCAGATCATCGAAATAGCAGCAAGAATCAAAACTTTTTTCATTTTCGTCACCCCCATGTGTTGTTTAT
>JAKFYM010000394.1 GCA_021730855.1 Bdellovibrionales bacterium | reverse complement strand
CTGCATTGCGGCGGCAAACTAGGTCTCCGGCTAGGCCCTCACGTAGATTCTCGTTGAAGACGACAAGGAAATTCGCGAGCGCAGGTGGACAGGGGAGAATCTGCAGCACACCCTTGAGCGAATGAACCGCTACATGCACATCCTCCCAATAGGGAAGATAAGACTGGCAGGGCAGAGATTTTTCTAGTTCGCGTCCGGTTTGGCGGAGCTGGTGTACCAGGTCGGGAAGGCGATCAGAAAGTTTCGGGAGGTCAAGTCCGGCGGATGACACGAGAGTTGGTTTTCGTAACATAGCCGGCTCTGAGCTGGCGGAGGGCGTTTGTCAGAGCTTCGGCCCGGGCTTGGTCTTCGTAGTTGGAGCGGTTCATGCGTGAGGCTACGGAATAAGGATTTTCTGGCGCCACGGCGGCGGTGACTTCCGGTTCAAGGGCTCCCGGAAACGAAGCGCTGATGGTCTGGTCGAGGTTCCAGAAGTTTTCTAGCTTCTTTCGATTTTGGGCGCTAGGAAAGGTGTCTAGTAAGAATAAGGCTTGCTCAGCAATGTTCATTTCTGTTCCGGCTCCAGCTTGGTGCTGCGAATGCCTTCCTTCTTAAAATGTTGCTTCACTTTCTGCAGAAAGTCCTCCGGAAAAGTACTTTCTGCCAGCTGCACTTCCTGCAGTTTCAATGCGCGCAGCTGTTGCAGAAAAATTTTCGGATCAATGCTCTTGCCATAGTTGTAAACAAGAAAACTCGTACGTGGACGGCTCGGGTCTGGAATGAGGCAAAAAGTTTCCGACGCCATCTCCTGGCGATTCATGAGCGCCGACACTTGACCGTGTACGCGCCAGTCGATCAGGCCCGGCATGCCTTCTAGGCGCTGGGCAAGCGAGGGAGCGGTGGTGTCGATCCCGCAAACAATCCAGGGAGCCTGGCTAGACTGAAGGGCGGATTTCCAGGCGGCGCGGGTGTGTGAATCTAAGCGAGCCATTTTGATCTCATCAGCAAGGGAAACATCTATCCATCATGCCGGTTTTTTTTCGCAATGAGAATCTATTCGTCGTTGCGCCCCATCGCCTGACGGGCTTTATCCAAAATCCCGTTCACGAAGGCGGAGGAATCCTCATTGCCAAAGCGTTTGGCCAGTTCGACGCACTCATCCAGCGTGACTTTGGGCGGAATGTCCTGAAAGTTTTTTAATTCTTCCATGCCGATGCGCAGAATATTGCGATCGATTTTTGTCATTCGGTAGAGCTTCCAGTGCTCGCTGAGCTTTTCGATTTCGGTGTCGATGCCGGAGAGTTCGGACAAAATGCCTTTCAATAAGCGGCGCAAATAGGGAAGGTCGGTGATCTCTTCAAAGTTTGCCGGCGCAAAATTTTTCAGGTAGGCCGTGACTTCGCCGTCCACCGCATCGGGATGGGCATTGTCCTGGTTCTCCAAGGCAAAAAGCACTTGGAGAGCGACCTCTCTAGATTTTCGGCGGCGCATACAGTTTCCTAATGGGGAATCGCTTCTTGCTCGGAGCTAGAAGACAGGCTTTCTTTCTGGAGCTCGTTCAGGAATTCGTCCACATCCTTGAACTCACGATACACAGAAGCAAAACGGATATAGGCCACCTTGTCCCGATTGCGCAAGGTTTCCATGACGAAACGGCCGATTTCCTGCGAAGGAATTTCTCGCAAGCCCTGGCTTTGGATGCGTAACTCCACCTCGCGGACCATTTCTTCAAAATCATTGGCAGCCAGGGCACGTTTACGGCAGGCAATGCGAATGCCTTCGAGGATCTTTTCCCGGTTAAATTCCTCACGGCGGCCGTCTTTTTTGATCACGAGGGGCATGAGCTCTTCCACACGTTCGTAGGTGGTGAAACGCGAGGCACAGGCCAGGCATTCACGGCGGCGGCGGGTAATATCCCCCGCATGGCTGATGCGGGAATCGACAACTTTATTTTCTAAGTGGCCGCAAAAGGGGCATTTCATGTCCGGGCAACGCTCCAAGTGCTTGAAATGATATTGTTTTTTGAGCTATCGCGGCTGCAGCTTATCACTCCCGCAGATGCCTTGCCCGTGTTTTCTTAAGAAATGGACAGAAACTACCGATAAGAGGTTGGGAGAAAAGCGATTATGTCGGACAATAAAAAAACAAGTATAGGCGGAAAGTCTACCTGCCACCTCCTCAATATCAAGCAGCCGGAGCGTGCGGCCAAGCGGTTGAAGCTCAGCTTTCGCCGCGCGGGGGCAACTCTCAACCTACTCAATGTCGACAAACCAATTCCCGCCTCCTTGGGCCTCTTGGACCTTACCGAGAATGGTGGGGGGTTCTTTACCGCATCACTCCTTCCTAAGGGCTCCAAGGTAGAAATCTGCGTAACCGAGCCAAAGCTCTTGCGCGTGAAGGGCATCGTGGCCTGGTCCGTGCCTGTGAGCTCCGGAGTGGAAGCGCAGCGCTTTCCCTTCCGCTCCGGCATTCAATTTCTGTTTGAAAATGAAGTCCAGCGGACGGCTGTCCTAGAATTCATCCAGAAGGTCTATGTAGACCCGATCACCGATTTTAAGCGCCCACAGGCTCCCGTGCCGGCCAATGGCCTGGAGGCAGCGGCCGCCACTAACCCAGAGGCGCCTAAGCCCGTAGAGGGAGCACCCGCTGCGGCTGCGGCAGATCCGGCGGCACCGGCCGCCGCCGCGCCCACGGCCCCCGCTGACGCTACGGCCCCAGCGGCCGTGGTCCCCGTAGAAGCCACGCCTGCGGCGGCAAAAGCAGAGGAACCCGCGAGCTCCGAGGGCGATGGACAAGCCAAAGCGGCCTAGGATCGATAGATAGGAAATCTAGCGCAGAGCGACTGCACTTCTTTGCGGAGCGCTTCCACAATATTTGGCGGGAGTGTTTTGGCTTCGGTGGTCTGGGTTTTCAGCACTTCACAAACCTTCACGATCCAGTTCCCGATTTGCGCCATTTCTTTTGTGCCGAGGCCACGGGAGCTGACGGCCGGGGTGCCAAGGCGAATGCCACTGGTCACGAAGGGCGAGCGTGTCTCGAAGGGAATGGTATTTTTATTCACCGTGATATGCACTTGGTCCAGAGCGGCTTCCACTTCTTTGCCGGTGAGGCCGGCTGTGCCCACGTCTAAGAGCACAATATGGTTTTCCGTGCCGCCACTCACGATGCGTAGCCCACCGGAGGTGAGGGTTTCCGCCAAGGCCTTGGCATTTTCCAGCACCCGTTTTTGGTAGGTCACAAATTCCGGCTTCAAGGCCTCGCCAAAAGACACAGCCTTGGCCGCAATCACGTGCATGAGCGGGCCACCCTGCATTCCCGGGAACACGGCGCTATTGATCTGCTTGGCGAATTCTGGCCGCGAGAGGATCACTCCGCCGCGCGGGCCGCGCAGGGTTTTGTGGGTGGTGCTGGTGACGAAATGCGCATGTGGAATGGGAGAGGCATGAAGGCCGGCTGCCACGAGCCCGGCGATATGGGCCATGTCTACCATCAGCAAAGTGCCCGCTTCCTGCGCGATCTTTCCCAGGCGCTCAAAATCAATGGCGCGGGGATAGGCGCTGGCGCCGGCGATCAGGAGCTTCGGGCGTAGGGTGAGGGCTTTCTCACGCACGAGCTCGTAGTCGAGGCGTTCGGTTTCGCGGTCTACGGTATAGTGATGGGCCTGGAAAATTTTGCCCGAGAAATTCACAGGGGATCCATGCGTGAGGTGGCCACCATGGGAGAGATCCATGCCGAGGATGGTGTCTCCGGGCTTGAGCACCGTCATGAAGACGGCCATATTGGCCTGCGCTCCGGAATGGGGCTGCACATTGGCCGCATAGGGATGGGGCGAGGAATCATCGCAGCGGAAGAGCTTGCGTAGGCGATCGATGGCTAGGGTCTCGGCCTGGTCCACATACACACAGCCACCATAGTAGCGCTTGCCGGGATAACCTTCGGCGTATTTATTGGTGAGCACGCTGCCTTGGGCAGCCATCACGGCCGCCGATACATAGTTCTCGGAAGCAATGAGTTCGAGGCCCTCCTCTTGGCGCTTCAATTCTTTTTCCACGGAAGCAAAGATCTCGGGATCGGCGCGCAGGGACTCCGGCAAGCTATAGCTGAATTCTTTCATTTTCTTTTCTCCAGGGCGTGGATTTTCTCAATTCTCTTTTGGTGGCGTGTTTCAAAGTCTGCCGCAAGCCAAGCGCGCACCATGGCGGCGGCATGGGCGGTGCCCGTGATCCGTTCGCCCAAGCAAAGCACATTGGCATTGTTGTGGGCTCCGGCAAGCTGCGCGGTGAAGCTCGATTCCACATGTGCCGCACGGATGCCGGGGAATTTATTGGCGGCGATGCTCATGCCAATGCCACTGCCACATACGAGCAATGCTTTTTCGCAGCGGCCATCGACCACCGCTTCGCAGGCCTTGGCGGCGAAATCGGGATAGTCCACCGCATCGTT
>JAKFYM010000256.1 GCA_021730855.1 Bdellovibrionales bacterium | reverse complement strand
GTAGTGGCTCATGTGCTCCCAGAGGGCGGAGTCGAAGCCTTGCGTGTCTTGGGTGAGCGTGTGCGCGATCACTTGCCCAGCGGAGTGCTGGCCTTGGGAGCTGCTGACCCAGCGCAAGGTAAGGCCTTTGTGCTGGTGTCGGTGAGCAGCGACCTAACAAAAAATTACAATGCCGGAAAACTCGTGCAAGCCGCGGCCCCTCTGATCGAAGGCAAGGGCGGAGGCAAGGCCGAGCAGGCCCAAGCGGGTGGCGTCAAAATTTCTGGGCTGCAGCCCGCCATAGATCATATTGTTTCTCTGTTGGGAAATGGATAGGGCTCTTGTATAGTCCCTCCAAATTTGGATGGGAGAAAAACTATGTTGAAATCTTGGTTCCTGGCGTTCCTACTTTCCTTCTCGCTGCTCACGGCCTGTACCAGCAAAGAAGATGAAAACATCAAGGCCCTCAATTTCCCTCTCGGGGATGATGTAAAGAGCCTGGATCCCTCGCTGGCCTATGATTCGGTCTCGCTCACGGTGATGCCGCTCTCGATGGAAAGCTTATTCCAATACGCCTACACAAAAATCCCTCTCGAGGTAGAGCCGCTGCTCGCCGATGGCATGCCGGAAGTTTCGAAAGACAAAAAAACCTATACGATCAAAATCAAAAAAGGCGTGCTCTGGCAGGATGACTCTGCTTTCCCGAACGGCAAGGGCCGCGAGCTCAAGGCAAATGATTTTATTTATGCCTGGAAACGGATGCTGATTCCCGAACTGCAGAGCCCCGGCACCTGGATTTTCGATGGCAAAGTGGTGGGCTGGGAAGCCTTCAAAAAGCGCTTGATCGAAAACAAAGACAATCGCGAAGCGATCTTCACCGAGGATGTGGAAGGCCTCAAGGCCCTCGACGACTACACCCTGCAATTCAAGCTCACACAGCCCTATCCACAGCTAGTGCATGTGCTCACGATGGGATTCGGCGCCCCAATGGCCCCCGAAGTGATTGCAAAATATGGCCAGCAAGGCATGAACGAGCGCATGGTGGGCACCGGCCCCTTCCGCTTGGTCAGCTTCACCAAGGGCTCCAAGATTGTGTTGGAAAAAAATCCCAGTTTCCGGGGCGAAGCCTTTCCTAGCACTGGTGATGCGGATGCCCAAACCTCTGGCCTGCTTGCCGCCGCAGGACAAAAATTGCCTTTCCTTGAGCGCATCACCTTCCATGTTTTCAAAGAATCCCAGCCGGCCTGGTTGCAATTCTTGAAAGGCAATATCGATGCGAACTCGGTGCCCAAAGACAGCTTCGATGCCGCGATCGCCAATGGCGCCCTCAAGCCGGAAATCGAAGCCAAAGGCATTCGCTTGCGCAAGAGCGAAGAAGCCGTGGCCTGGTATTTGAACTTCAATATGAAAGACAAGCTGGTGGGCACGAACGCGAATTTGCGCAAAGCCATTTCGATGGCGATCAATCGCGATGAGTACATCCAGAAATTCCTCAATGGCCGGGGCGTGAAAGCCACCAGCATTGTTCCGCGCGTGATCGCCGGCCACACCGGCCGCAAAGAACTCACGAACGATTACAATTTGGAAAAAGCCAAGGAGCTCTTGGCCAAAGCGGGTTATCCCGAAGGCAAGGGCTTGCCCGTGATCAAATACGACCTACGTGGTTCCTCCACCGACGCTAGGCAAGCTGCCGAGTATTTTCAAAAATCGCTTGCCGCGATTGGCGTGAATATCGAAGTGGTGGTCAACACCTTCCCGGCCTACCTCGAAAAAGAAAAGAACGGCAATTTGCAGTTTTTCATGGGTGGCTGGAGCGCGGATTTCCCCGATGCGGAGAACTTCCTCTTCCTGCTTTCTTCGAAGAACGTGGCTCCGGGCCCCAACGCCTCGAACTACGTCAACCCGGCCTACGATCGCTTGTATGAGCGGGTTGCGCAGATGGCCCCCTCGGCGGAGCGCTCGGCTCTGATCCGTCAGGCAGAGGAAATTGTGTTCAATGATGGAGTGTGGTCGATGATCCACTACCCAGTGCGGTTCTCGCTCTCTCACGGTTGGCTGCAGAACTATCGCCCGAACTCGCAGATCCTGAACGACCTGAAATACATCGACATTGATCTTGCGAAGAAGAAGGACGGAAAGCCTAAGCTGTAGGGCAGCACTCGAGGTCCTTGGACCCCGGGCCTAGTAATACACCTTGCGGTGCCCTTCGTCCTTATGCCCGTGCTCGGCGCATTTTGTGATGAATTGCACGAAGTGGTAAATTGCCGAATACGAAGACATCGTTTTGTCGAGCAAGCAACCATAACAATGAACCGCGGTGCCGTTCTCTAGGGCGCTATAAGAGCGCACCACTTTGACCTCAATCGAAAGATAGTGGTCGGTGGCGAAATAGAAACGCACCGTGATCACATCGTCCATGTTTAGCTTCAGGCTTGTTTTTTCGGGAGTCTGGAACTGCATCCCGCCCTCGGAAATGTCGAGGATCTCAATGGCGTGCAGGCTGTGGTCGTCGATCACGGTATACACACCGAAGCTCGAACGAAACACCACGCGCTCATATTCGCGGCGTTTTTCTTCAATCATCTCCTGGCGCACGCTGGAGAGACTCACCACTCTTTGGTTCGAAAAATTTTTGCCCATTGTTTACTCCTTAGACACCCATCGGTCGGAAGTGCTGGCTTCTTAAGGAAAATGCGGGCTTAGAGTTTGGGCTCCACGGCTTTGCCAAACCACCGAAATAGTCGACCACAATTATTTGATCTTCCGACGTTCACAGTGCGGGTTCGCAGCGGCAGCGACCTCGGACCCACCACCGCACGCAAGCGCTGCAGCAGGGAACGTCCAAGGACCGTCTGCACACCCTTCCCCTCCGCCAGGGTGCCGAGACCAAAGGTCTCCGCCCCCCTCACCAAGCTAGCGTGTATGGCCACGTTCGCGCGAAGACGCCCATGAAAAAGATGACGATCCAAAAAAGAAGCATTCTGCCGCTCCCACTCGTTCATCGCCTCACTCCAGGCCGCGGCCGCGTCGGGCGGAAAACTGCGCCCCTCAAAAAGCTCCGCCAAGGAAACCTCCACCACCGGCGGCTCCCCTATGGCGGGCTGCAGGTCTAGCCGTAGCTGAATTTTCGTTTCTTCTAGATCAGAGATCTCGATCCACTCCTGGCCCCGAAAGGGCGTGGGCGGGTGGCCGGCAGGCGCTTCCACAAAAACAAAAGAATTAGAATGCAGAGTGGAGGAAAACAGGGAGCTGCGCTCAGACCTACCGGTGGTGAGCACACGCAGATTCTGGGCTCCGGTATGCTGCTGGATTTCCCGCAGACTGGCGGCACGCGCACTCGCGGCGAGCCCATGATTGAGCACCGCCACCGAGGAGCGAATGGCCACCATGCCGGAAGCGAGCTCGTACAAAAGAAACCCTCCCGATAGCACAGGCTCAAACTGGATGGCATTGGCAAAACCCACGCTGGCCCCCACGGACCAGCCTTGGAGCAAGGTGCTGATTCCGCCCACCGTGATGGTTTTGGCCGCGGTCGACTGCGTGAGCGGGCGGCTCAATAAATAAACGCGCCTCTCTTCCGCCCGGCCAAGCCAGGGAAAGAGGCAAAGAAGCAGGAGTATGCGCACAAAACCCATCCCCTTCTACTCGGTTAAAAGGGAAGAATTCCTAAAGCTGGCCCCCTTGCCTGTGGATAGTCCCAAGGGGCCCGGATAGATAAGCAGATTTTCCAATAAATTCTATTTGTTAGCGACCCTTCACTAAGATCACCGGATCATCGGAACCAAAGAGCGAGGAAAGAGAGGATACCGCCCGTGGAGCAGGGGTTGCCTCCATAGGCGGCTGGGGGGTAAGGAACAAGGCAAGGGCCGCAACAGCAAGCAGAAGAAGCAGGACTTTCATTCCGCTCTCCCTTGGCCATCCTCGACTAGGCAAGCAATCGGGCCAGCAGCGGCCTCACTGATCACGGGCAAAGCAACAAGCAGCAAAAGAACAAGGATCACGGGTTTCAGGGCGTTCATAACAACCTCCAAACCCAGGTGAGGTTTCTTAGGCCTCAGAAGGGGACGAGAGGAGTTATACCACTAAGCATCCATTGCGCAGCTTGTTTTGTTGACACATTCAATCAACTTATTGATTCCACTCTTAAACTGGCCCACTTGCCTGTTGATGAATATGGATTTTCAGCTGACTTTGCCGGGGGTTAGCTAGATTTTTTGGGGGGACTTTAGAAAGAAATCAAAATTCTCTAAAAAAATCCATTCCTTATACGACTTTATCAACAGGCAAGTGGGCCAGTTCTATTCGGCTATAACTCCAGCCAGCTCCGCCGCATCAAAAAAATCCTGCAGCTTATCGATCGCCTTGGCGGCCGGGCTTTCCGGATTCTCAAACTGCACGGCCACTTCCCCGTGGTTCACGCGCACCACCTGGAATTCCAAAGGAA
>JAKFYM010000336.1 GCA_021730855.1 Bdellovibrionales bacterium | reverse complement strand
ATTTGGGGATTAGCGGCAAAGGCGAAAAAGCTGAAGAAGCTAAATAGGAAAAGCATAAAACCTCTCTTGGGGTGGTGAGAGGTAGGGGTATAGCAGGGTGTCACAATTGGTGCAATGCGTGATTTCCTGTGATTCTAAGGAAAAGAAAGCTGTTCCGGCACAGAAAGCTTCGTGATTCCAGAGAGATAGAAAGAGTCCTTTTCTTTTCAAGAGGTTAGATAAGATACCGGTGCCTAGGAAAAAACTTTCCCCCTAAGCTTTGGAAAGCTTTGGCTTTCCCTTGCCCGGGCAAGGGAAGCGGATCTTCTCGATTGTCTCCTGGGGTAATTCACGATAAAATCAGTCCCCTATGAAATTAGTGCTCTACAGTGGCGGCAGTGGACGTGAAAACCGATTATTGGCCGAAGAGGTTTCGACCCTCCTTCAGGAAAAACGAAGTCCCGTGCTCACCTTCGTGCCCGCCTCTTCGGAGTATGCAGCCGAAGATTTCCGCGAATTTCGCTCCTTCCCCTTTCCCGGCGTAAAAAAACAGCGCTGCATTGCCATCGACAAGGCTCTCAGCAAGGAAGAAGAAAAAGAGCTCTTTTCCAGCGACGCGATTTTCTTAGGCGGCGGCAACACCTTTTACTTTCTCCAAAGCATGCGCGAGCACAAGCTGCTCCCCAAGTTTCGCGAGTACGTGAAAAAGGGCGGCATTCTCTTGGGGCTCTCCGCCGGCAGCATCCTCATGACCCCGAACATCATGATGGCCGCCCTGCCTAAGGCCGATAGCGACGACAACGACGTGGGGCTCAAAAATTTTTCGGCCCTCGGCCTAGTGCCCTTTGAATTTGCGCCCCATTATTCGCCCTCCGCCAAAAGAGACGAAGAGTTAAAGAAGTACTCGAAGAAATTGTCTCACCCGCTCTATGCCTGCGCCGACGGGCAAGGGATTGTGGTGAAAGACGGCGCGATTCATTTCGTAGGCAAGGTTAGCGTTTTTCACCAAGGCCTAAAGTATCGCATTCAATAGGCTCTAGCCGGCCATGTCCTCGTCCTGTGCCAGCTCTCTTAGGAGCCCGCGGCAGGAATCGTCGATCAAGTCATAGACCTCTTCAAATAGCTCGGGCCCTGCCTGTACCGGATCAGGCACTCCGAGAAAACATTCCTGCCCAGAATCCGAGAATTCCCGCAGCAGCCGCACCTTATGGTGAAATTGCCCTTCTGCATCCAGGGCCAAAAGGCTGGATTGGATGTCTTCGTCCATCGCGAGAATATAATCAAACCTCTCGAGGTCTTCCCGCTGGGTGAGGCGGCTTTTGCCCTCGAGCTTCAGGCCCTCTTCTTCGCAGATGGTGCGCGTTATGGGGTGATAGCTGCGCCCCACGCATTCGGGGCTAAAGCCCGAAGAGTCCACCTCAAAGCGATGGAAGAGGCCCGCCTCCTGGAGTAGATTCTGAAAAATGGCTTTGGCCATGGGCGAGCGGCAAAGGTTTCCGTAGCAAACAAAGAGCACCTTTTTTGGAGACATTTCTCTATTCTTGGCTGCCTTTCTTTTTTGTTCCAGACATTTTTCGGGTAGAGTGATTCCCTTGCCAACAGTGAGGTTTTTATGAAATCCGCCACCCCGCAAACCATCCACCTAAAAGACTATAAAGATCCGGAATTTTTGGTTTCTACCGTCGATCTTCGCTTTGAGCTACAGGAAGACCACGCTCTGGTGCATTCACGCCTCATGCTGCGGCACAATCCCAGGGCCGAGAAAGGTCCCTTGCGTCTGGATGGCGAGAAGCTAGAGCTCGTGCGCCTGAAAATCAACGGCAAGGAGCTGCCTCCCGGAGCTTTTGTGGTGAGCGAGAGCGATCTCACTATTTTGCAGCCCCCGAGCGGGGAATTCACCTTGGAGTGCACCACACGCATCAAACCACAGGAAAATCTCACGCTTGAGGGGCTGTACAAATCCAAGGGAATGTTCTGCACGCAGTGTGAAGCCCAAGGCTTTCGCAAAATCACTTATTATTTTGATCGCCCTGATGTGATGGCCGTATTCACCACCACGATCGAGGCCGATGCTGCGAAATACCCCATCCTGCTTTCGAACGGCAACCTGCTGGAAAAAACCGAGCTCGGCAATGGTCGGCATTCCGCAAAGTGGAACGATCCCTTTAAAAAGCCCTGTTATCTTTTTGCTCTGGTGGCCGGGGATTTGGGGCGCGTAGACGACCATTTCACCACCCGATCGGGGCGCCGGGTGAAGCTCGAGATCTATGTGGACAAGGGCAACGAAGGACGCACGGCCCATGCCATGACTTCCCTCAAAAATTCCATGAAGTGGGATGAGGACGTCTACGGCCTCGAATACGACCTCGATATTTTCATGATCGTGGCCGTGGATGATTTCAATTTTGGGGCGATGGAAAATAAGGGCTTAAACATTTTTAATTCCAACTATGTGCTGGCCAATGCCGCCACCGCCACCGATACCGACTATGAAAATATCGAGGGCGTGGTGGCCCATGAGTATTTTCATAATTGGACCGGAAACCGAGTGACCTGCCGCGATTGGTTCCAGATTTCGCTCAAAGAAGGCCTCACTGTTTATCGCGATCAAGAATTCTCTTCCGATATGACTTCGCGAGCCGTGAACCGCATTGAAAATGTGAATGTCCTGCGCGCCCATCAGTTCGCCGAGGACGCCGGCCCCATGGCGCATCCGATTCGTCCCGCGAGCTATATTGAGATCAATAATTTTTATACCGCCACCGTTTATCAAAAAGGCGCCGAAGTGATTCGCATGATCGCCACGATTGTGGGGAAAGATGGATTTCGCAAAGGCATCGACCGCTACTTTGAGCTCTTTGATGGCCAGGCCGTGACCACGGATGATTTTGTGCGCGCCATTGAAGAGGCCAACGAAATCGACCTCACCCAGTTCCGTCAGAGCTGGTACGAGCAGGCAGGCACACCCGAGCTAAAAGTGCGTGGCCATTTTGATGCGGGCAAAAAAGAATATGCGCTCTCCGTGACCCAATCCTGCGCCCCCACGCCCGGACAAAACAAAAAGAAACCCTTTCACATCCCCTTTAGCGTGGCCATGCTAGACCGTTCGGGCAAGGTGCAGGCAGAGAAAGTGCTCTCTTTGAAAAAAGAACAAGAGACCTTCATTTTTCCGGTGAAGGAAGAGCCGATTCCTTCTTTGTTGCGCGGCTTTTCGGCACCCGTGAAACTTGATTTTCCCTTCCAAAAAAATGATTTGCTCTTCCTGCTCGCCAAAGACAATGATTCCTTTGCCCGCTGGGAGGCCGGCCAGACCCTAGCGCTCGAAACCCTGCAGGAGCTCATCGGCCAGCACGCCAGCCAAAAGCCTTTTGCTTTGGACAGTGACTATCTCGAAACCCTAGGCCGCGTGGCCAGCGACGAGAGTGTGGATCCGGCCTTCCGCGCCCAGCTCCTCAACCTTCCCGACGAGGGCTATGTGGGCCAGCAGCAGGCCACCATCCTCGTGGATTCTGTGCATGCCGCCCGCAAACACCTGCGCGCCGCCTTGGTACAGCACAACGAGGCCCGCTTTGCGCGGCTCTATGAATCCCTGCTCACCGACGCCCCTTATGCCTACCATCCCCGCGAAGTGGGCCGTCGCAGCCTCAAGGGCGCGGCGCTGGCCTACCTTACAGAGACGGGCAAAAAAACATTTTTGCAGGAAGCCCTGCACCTGCTCAAGCATGCAAACAATATGACGGATGAAGTTTCCGCTCTTCGGGCGCTCGTGGATCACGATTCTGAAGAACGGGAGGAAGGCCTCCATCATTTCTACCAAAAGTGGAAGAGCGAGAGCCTCGTGATCAATAAGTGGCTGGGCCTGCAGGCGATCTCCAATCTCCCTGGGGGCCTGGAGCGCGTAAAGCGTTTGATGAAGGATCCTGTCTTTAACATCAATAATCCAAACAAAATCTATTCCCTGCTCTTGGCATTCGGACGCGGGAACCTCGCTCAATTCCACTCCAAAGATGGCTCGGCCTATCGCTTTTTCATGGACCTCACCATGGACGTAGACAGCCGCAATCCCATGGTGGCGGCACGTATCGTCTCGCTCTTCAACCAGTGGAAGCGCTTCGATCCTGAGCGCCAGGCTCTGCAGCGGGCCGAGCTCGAACGCGTGGTGGCCAAAGAAGGAACTTCGCCCGGAGTGTACGAGATCGCGAGCAAGGCACTGAGCTAGGTTTTCTGCCAGAGCGCAGGTAAACTATTCTCATGAGAGTCTACCTGCTCGCCCTCTGCTTCACGGCCTGTGCTTCCGTGAACACCGACAATACTACAAATAATATGCCCCTCGCGTTTCACACGCGCGTGGATTTTCAGCCCCTCAGCCACGAAGAGCGGGATCACTACTTGCGGGTGGAGAAGGCAATTCATCAGGAGCGCTTGGTGGTGCTCGAGCGCGATGCC
>JAKFYM010000344.1 GCA_021730855.1 Bdellovibrionales bacterium | reverse complement strand
GGTGTGGTTGAACACCATGTCCATCACCACGCGTAAACCCTTTTTGTGGAGGGACTGCACAAGCTCGCGATACTCGCGCACGCGTAAGGGGCTAGCCGGATCGAGCGAATAGCTGCCCTCGGGAGCAAAAAAATGAAAAGGATCATAGCCCCAATTAAAGGAGTCTAGGGACCGCACCCGGCCCAGGGCCTGCTGGGGCACGGGAGAATCGGGCGGCAGGCCAAGCGGGATCGAAGGCTCGCGGCGATTGGCGGCGGTTTCGTCCACCGAAGCGAAATCAAAGGTGGGCAGGAGGTGGACATGCGTCACGCCCGCCTCGGCCAAGTTCCGTAATTTTTTATCGCCCAAAGTGTTCTGCAGGCCAAAGGCCGCGAATTTTCCTCGCAAACTCTCGGGCACCGTGGGATCGGCCAAAGAAAATTCGCGCACATGCAATTCATAGAGCACGCTCTCGGTGCGCGCCGCCAATGGAGGGCGGTGCGTGCTCTCCCAGCCCGCGGGCATCCAACGCGCGTCATTGGGGTCCACCACATAGGAGGCATGAGAATTTTCGGTGAGCGCGAGAGAATAGGGATCACTCACGCGCTGGCGCTCGATGCGGCCCGAGACGGGAGTGAAAACGTCAATCTCGTAAAGGTATTTGCGGTCTTCCCAATGCGATTCGCCGCGAATCTCCCATACTCCTTCCGCCTGGAGCTGCATGGGCTCGGAGCGGTTCTCGTCGACCCAAACCACGCGCACGCCAGCGGCCGTGGGCGCCCAAAGACGCAAGATGGGGCGGCCGCGCTCCCAGCACACGCCGAGGCAACCGTCATAACGATAGAGGCCATCCAGCAGGGCGGCGGTTTGAAAATAGGTGCGATCGATTTCGTTGCCTTGGAGATCGGTGACGACGAGGGCCTGCGACTTTCTCACCCAGTCTTCCAGGGAAAGAGGCCAGGAATCTGGAAATAATTTCCACTGGCCATTTTTTTGCGGCTCGATGCGAAATCGTAGACGCACCCCACTCTCTAAATCTAGCGATTCCACACGCACATTCGAGGAACGCACCCAAGACTGCGGGCGATAAAGGACAGTCTGCGCATCTTGCCAAAGCGCACGCGCGCCCTGCACGGAAAGCGGAAAAGCAGCGTGGACCGACGATACGCAGACTAGGCAGCTAAGCCAAAGCGCAAATAAGAATTTCACGATTTTCCCCCTGACATTGGTTATCGCGGCTGTCAGGAAAGTGTCAAGACGAACTACTTGCTGCGAGACGCAGCATGAGCTTATGAAGAAGCCATGAAAATCTTTCTTCTTCTGTTCGCTTTCTTTTTTTCTTGTAATTCTTTCGCCGTGGAATTCGAATACCATGGGTATTTGCGCGCGGGCGTGGGCACCAGTGGCAAGGGCGCCAAGCAAGAGTGTTTCTCCAATAGTGGTGCCAGTGCCAATGAATTCCGTCTCGGCAACGAATGCTCGATTTATTCCGAGAGCGTGCTCGGCGCCAACATCCTCAAGGGCAAGGACAACGAACCCTTCTTCCGCACCCAGGTGCGTTTCGCCTATAGCGGCCCAGGGCGTACAGCTTGGGACGAGAACGATTCCGACGGATCCGACATCAGTGTGGTCGAAGCCTTCGTGGAGGCCGGACGCATCGATGGCCTGCCGCTCGGCTACTGGGTGGGAAAACGTTTCTACCGCGACGTGGACCTCTATATGTTCGACTGGTACTACTACGCCGAAATGAACGGCAATGGCGCGGGCGTGACGAACATTCCCCTTGGCAATGGTGAAGGCGCCCTCGCCTATCTCGTGCAGACCGGCACCACGCGCACCAATCTCGGCGAGAACGCGATGCAGGTCTTTGATTTTCGCTGGCAGAATTTTTCCCTCGGCAGCAAAGATAGCCTGAACCTCTGGCTGGCCTACGCCGAAGCGCCGGGCGGCACCTCTATTGCCTCGCCCTTCACCCGCTTTCAGCCGCAAACAGGATCGATCGCCGGGCTCCGCTGGCGGCGCAACCTACGCGATGGCTTCAACGACTTCTCGCTGCTCCATGGACGCGGGCTCTTGCAGGGAATCAATATCTGGGGCGATGCCACCCAGGAGGCCGGGAGCGCGAAAAACGCCAGACGCTGGCGCCTCGTGAACCACCTCGCGGTGAAGCCCAGCGCGAAGATCGGGCTCTTTTTGGGAGCTGCGGCCGAGCACGCCAATCCCAAGACCTTAGGCGTGGATGCGCGCAGCACCTGGTACAGCCTAGGGGTGCGGCCGCTGTATTTTTTCAGCCAGCATACCCAGCTCGCCTTCGAAGCGGGTCACTCGATCGTGCACGTCATGAACGAACGTGATTCCAGCGGCCGCCTCGCCGGCCGCCGTCACCTCACGCGGCTCACGATCGCGCCCCAGCTCTCCATGGGCCCCACGCTCTGGGATCGCCCCGTGCTACGCGCCTACTACAGCCGCACCTTCTGGAACAAAGCGAACAAAGAATTTGTGGGTAGGAACGCTCCGAGCTTCGCGGGCGCCACGGCGGGGCATGCGATTGGGTTCCAGACAGAGGTTTGGTTTTGAGGGAGGGGTTCCTGTGGCGCGGCTGCGGGGTGGGAGTTTTGCGCGAGGCGTAGGCGATGCGGTTTTGCTTTGCGGCGTAGGCGCAAGATTTGCCTCCCAGTCTTTGCCCTTCCCTCTACTTACTCAAAGACAGAGTGAACGATCGACCGTCGGAAGAAAATGGCTTTACTCAGATCGATTTTGGAGAGTCTTTTCAAATAACGTATCTTCGATATTGAAATAAAGTTTCCCAATCCTCTTTAAATCCTGAACTTCTTCAATTGGAAAAAAGCCCGCCTGCAATACTTCTTCCGGCTGAGATGGCACTAAAGTTTGTAAACTAGTTCTCACTTCAAAAAAATGGTGAGTGGTTCCATTTTTTTCTATTTCCACCAGTTTGTCGCCAATCTCAAAATCATCAGTTACTGTATCAGCAAATTCCTCGCTAAGTTCTCGTCGTAAACAGAATAAAATATCTGTGTCGGTTGAGTCCATGATTCCACCAACAGTTCCCCACTTTCCAATATTCTCGA
This sequence comes from Bdellovibrionales bacterium, assembly GCA_021730855.1. Taxonomy (GTDB): domain Bacteria; phylum Bdellovibrionota; class UBA1018; order CAIPTA01; family CAIPTA01; genus JAKFYM01. Next base: position 1,365 of record JAKFYM010000344.1, on the reverse strand, counting down.
GCAAATAATGGTTGTGAAGAGCGAGGAAACACAGATTTTGGCTATTCGTAAGTACGGCTCGGGCAGCATGTCTCATTCAAAATTTGTATCTTAAGGGAGAACAAAGGGGAATTTGAAAAGCCTGAAATTCTAGCCCCACGCCTACGCGAAGCAAAACCGGCCTTCGAACGAACGGAGGAATGCGAGAAAGGCCGGTGCTAAGGAGTCTCTCCGCGGGCGCGGGCTTTGTTGTGAACTGCGCAGAGGAGGCGGAGATTCTCTCGTTCATGGGTGCCTCCTTGGGCAAAGAGGATGATGTGGTCAATTTCGAGGGCATGGGTGCTCTTGCAGCGCTTGCCGTTTTGGAAGTGCTCGCATCTGCCTCCGGCCTCTTTCCACACTCTTCTTCTCGTTTCTGCTGGGATATAGCGGGAGGAAGAGTGGGTTGAAGATTCTTTTTCCACCGAGTGCGCACCTTGAGGCGGCGCGTCGGCTTTGGGCTCGTTCTTCTTCTCAAACTGTTTCAAAGTTTTGTCGGCCAGAAGCTCGATCAAAACGGCTAGGTCTCCGGAATAGTTCTCATGCGCGAGTAAGCCTTTTAGCTTGTCTAGCTTTTCGATGAGTTCCGGGCTGGCATAGAATTCAAGCCTGCGCTTTTTATCCGAGCAAAAGAGATCGTCGAGCTTTTTCTCAGCTTCCCTTGTGGAGCAATTTTGAAGTCCATTCAGCACTTCTTTTTTCTCCTCGGGGGTGAGGGGTTTGTCTTGGGCTTCTTGCTGGCGAAAGTGCCGCTGGGCACGAGCTACGTTAGTTAAGTTGATCTTGCCTTCGTTGATGTCGTTCAAGATTTCCGGCACATCCTTCATGGCGCGTACGGCCTGGATTCTTAAGTTCGCTTCTGGCTCGGAATACCCAAGAGAGTTGATGCAGAAAGCAAAGAGCGAAGTCTCATTCTCTTCTAAGTAGAGCCTACGGCGATTGACTTCGAATAAGTATTCTAGCACCGCCACGGTGGATAACTTCTCCACGCGCACGCATTCTTTGAGTTCGAGGAGAAGGGTTTGGTTAGGTTTTTGTTTTAGCTGCATAAGAGGCCTCCGATAATTAGTTCGGAGGGCACGCTATCATGGGTTTCTAAGTGAAATGGGAGGGCCCTGAGGAAGCTCAAGAGAGGAGTGAAAAAGAAATGGCATCCCCCTCCCATTCGTTCCTCCCAGCGCACTCCCTCGTGCAAAAGCTTTCGTGTAGACACTAGTAGAATCACGCTCTCCCAAAGGAGGCGGAGAATGCACCTTCCCCCGAAAACCCTCTGTCAAATAAAATCTTGACAGAGGGTTTTCGGGGGAAGGTGCATTCTCCGCCTCCTTTGGGAGAGCGTGATTCTAC
>JAKFYM010000335.1 GCA_021730855.1 Bdellovibrionales bacterium | reverse complement strand
AAGTTGAGTGCTTTTGATTACTCCAATGAAATGGCGGAACTCGCGAATTCTAAAGCTGAAAAATTAGGGGTTAGACTCCGAGTTCAAGGCGGAGTTTCTATGGCGGAACTTCCGGCCCCCATTGAGATTCAAGACGCCTTGCTCAGCCTCTTTGCTTCGGTAAACTATCTAACAAAAACCTTAGATCTCGGCCGTTTCTTCTCCGGCGCCAGACAGCATCTCTCGAAAGATGGTCTCCTCATCTTCGACTTTTGGAATGGAATGGCCTGTATAAGGGACTATGAAACAGAGCGAAAAAAAGAAGTTTCAGATGAAACCAGGAAAGTAGTGCGATGCTCCCGTACTCGCCTTTTGCCCATGCAAAATGAGATGGAAATTGATTTCGATTTTACGATCCAACAAATTGGGGGCAAGATCGAAAAATTTCAGGAAAAACATCATTTGCGGTACTTTTTCCCCAGAGAGATCTCCGAGCTTTTGGAAAGTAAAGGATACGAAATTCTAGCCATGCTTCCGTTCAAAGAGCTTGAGCGGCCCGCCTCGGGAGACGATTGGTATATTACCGCTGTCGCGAGAAAGATTTGACGATATGATTCTCCAAAATTGCCGGATGTGCAAAGGCGAGCGCTTATACAAATTCCTGGATTTGGGATTTACGCCTCCCGCCGATCACTTCCTACGCCCCGATGAACTAAAGAATCACGAGACCCATTATCCTCTCGAGGTTTACCTTTGTGAGGATTGCGGGCTTTGCCAGTTAGGTTACGTGGTTCCGCCCGAGGTGCTTTATCAAAATGAATATCCTTATGAGCCGTCCACCACGAAAACGGGACGTGAGCATTGGCAGAATTTTGCTAAGGATGTGGTTCAGCAGTTAGGCCTTACTTCGGCCGACCTAGTGGTAGACATAGGTAGCAATGTTGGGGTGCTTTTATCGGCGTTTCGAGACCAAGGCACGCGTATTCACGGAGTGGATCCGGCGCCAAATATCGTAAAAATTGCCAATGACCGCGGCGTAGAAACCACCTGTGATTTCTTTTCTTCAAAGAGCGCGAAAGAAATTATCGTGAAGAAGGGCAATGCGGCGGCGATTACCGCTACTAATGTGTTTGCGCACGTGCATGATCTAGACGCGTTAATGCGCGACATCAATGAATTGCTGACCTCCAATGGCACGTTTATTTTTGAGGCACCGTATTTTCCTGAGCTCCTGAAGCACTTAGAATACGATACGATTTATCACGAGCATCTCTCGTACTTTTCCGTTCGCCCGCTTATTCCTTTTTTCAAGAAATTCGACATGTGCGTTTATGACGTGAAGCGAGTGGATATTCACGGCGGCTCTATCCGTGTATTTGTGGGGAAAGGCGCTCAAAAACCGATGAGCGCTCGAGTAACGAATCTGCTGGCTTATGAAGAGGAGCTCGCCATTCACTCGCGTGAGGTACTGGACCGCTTTTCCCTTTCCGTGCGACAACATCGGGACGAATTGAACGCCCTTCTTCGCTCCCTAAAGCAGGGAGGGAAAAGGATCGCCGCCGTAAGTGCTCCCGCGAAAGGTATGACGCTCCTGAATTATTGTCGTCTGGGAGAAGAGATCCTGGATTTCGTGACCGAAAAATCCCCTCTGAAGATCGGTCGCTATACGCCGGGAATGCATATTCCCGTGATTACCGACGCCGAGCTTTTAGAGCGAAAGCCAGACTATGCATTAGTGCTCGCCTGGAATTTCGCGGATGAGATCATTCGTAATTTGGACGCTTTCCGTAAGCAAGGCGGCAAGTTTATCGTGCCGATTCCTAAGCCAACAATTGTGGGGTGAAGTGAGAATATGGAAAAAATAAAAGATTTCGTAACTGTTAAGGACGACCGCGGCCTAATCATCGACCTCGTGCAAGATGAAAGCATTAATGCCGTTACGGTAGTTACGTTCAAAAAGGGCGCGATCCGCGCGAATCATTATCATAAGCACACTACCCAGTGGAACTACGTGATGAAGGGAAAGATTTTTCTCGTAAGCCAGATGCCTGGGGGCGAGCGTATTGAAACGACCTTGAGCCAAGGTGACTTGGCCGTAATTGGCCCCGACGAGCGGCATGCCCTGGTGGGGGCAGAAGACTCCGAGCTCATGGTTTTCACCAAAGGCCCTCGTGGCGGCAAAGAATACGAAACCGATACGTATCGCATGGATGAGCCGCTAGTTAAGCCCGTATGAGGAAGATTCCGATCGCCGAAGCGACATTCGGCGAGCTCGAAGCGGAATCCGCAAACAACGCCGTTAGGCAAAGCGCGATCTCGAGATTCTTCGGCGCATACTTGTTTTTTGATGCGAAAACAGAATCTCTGTATGTAAGCCTTAATGCGGGCACAGACGCCCTGCGAACCTATTCCGACTAGCTCTACTGGATCATTTCTCCGCCTGAGAAAAAATCGCCTCCTGATCCTCATTCATAATCAACAAGGAAGCTCGCCCAGAATCGATTCTCTGCCTAAGGTGGACTTGTTCGCTAATGTCTAAATAGGAGGTATTTATGAATGTTTTTTTGGTGCTCGGTGCATTACTGGCTTTGCCGCTGCAGCATGCGCTGGCCTCTAACGAGGTTTTTGATTCTATCTCGATCGGGGGCGTGGTGGTGCGTGAGTCGGAAACGGTGAGCCTTTCGCTCCACTCCACGCGCTTCGTGCGCAATCTCGTGATTCAGGCCCAGGGCTATTCTCGGGACAGCATGGTGGAGGTGATGGTGAATGGCGAAGTGAAGGGCACTATTTTCGCGCCCGGTCGCGATCCATCTTACGTGGTTACCATTGGGGAAACCACGCACTCGATTGAATTCCGCCATCGTTCTGGAGGTGCCATGCAGGTCTTGCAAGTGGTGGCTACGGTTTCACGCTGGGCTCGAGAACCGCGCAACCCTTCGGATTTTTTCGGAACGCCCGCGGAGCTGCGCCAGCTAGCCCTTCTCACTATGCAGCAAATTTCGGCCCTCACGCCTCTGGTGAGCCTTGAGGACGAGACTACCTATCTTTTCCCGATCAAAAAGAAAGCGGGTCTTGTCTACGTGATGTCGAGTGCGCACGGCAACATTTCCAAGAGCACTCTTTTACAAGTGGTGGCGATGACAGACCAAATAGATTTTGCCGACAGCCTACTGCAGCGGCTGATGCGGAATGACAATGCCTTTGACGCAGTTGTTCGGCTGCTCACCGTGCGCGAACGCATCCGCGACCTCTTAGACTAAAAAAAATCGCCTCACCTCGACGTTTCGTAATCATAGACAAGGCCGAGGTGGGGCGATACGAACTCAGTGAGGGGGAAGAATGAAATTCATCAGTTTATTTTGTCTATTGCTTTCCGGTTTGTTCGGATCTGGCGCGGCGGAAGCTAGGCCAGCCACGGCAATGTTATTTCAGCAAATCACCCAACTTGATGCGATCAGTCCGTATGTGGAACGGATCGACCTGGCGCGACTGTTGGTGATTCGTTCTGCCGTGCAGGCTGTAGCGCAAGACATGGAACGGAATGTTCGTGACGGGAAGAGCGAGGTCACCTTCCAAACTTTGCGCCTCATCCAAAATCTCATCGTGCAGTACCGTTTCTCCCAGGTATTTTTTGGTTGGACAGAGCCAAGATCTATTAATTCTATTTATACAGATGCCACGAAAACCCCTCTAGCGAAGCTAAAGGAACTTGCCGACGGCATGGTGGTGGAATATGGCTATGATGATTCGCCTTATACCCAGATCACCGCTAACACCTTCCGGCAAATGCAGCGGCTGTTAAAACAGCTGGAAGACTTGCCCTTAGATCCATCTTTTGCCGAACGATTACGAGCGTTATGGATGCCGATTGGCGAAACCATCGCCATAGCGGAGCAAGGTGACCGCCCACGGGCGTTTGAAAAAGCGATCGCTGTGGTACAGGCAATGCGGGATCTTTATCCCATGTTCGACGAGGTTTCTTCTTCGTCTGCCGGATTTCAGATGGTGCTCGAGCTTCAAGGCCTCACTGAGTTTTACGCAGAATATGCTCAAGTCAATAAATAGAAAGAATTTATAATGATATTGACATTTTTATTGTCTTATTCGGCCTGGGCTGGCTTGTTTGCTCCGGTGCATCCAGCGAATATATTGCTTAGTGTAACAGCTGGCCCTAATGTCTGCGCACAGTATGGGGAGACGGTTAAGTGTTGGTCGGTGCAGTCGTCATCGTCCTACTCGAAGTGGTACGACATCATCTATGAGCGCGATCTGCCTCCCATGCAGAATCTGAGATCTATCTCCTATGGTGCCGCTTTACTCCTTGATGACAACGGCTTGCAGCACTTATCGTCTTATGCATCTCGTAGTAGGTATCTTCCACCATTGGCCGCGGTCGATGCTTTCGCGGCGGGCACTTACCATGCTTGTGCTCTCACAGACAAAAAAGAAGTTAAGTGT
>JAKFYM010000250.1 GCA_021730855.1 Bdellovibrionales bacterium | reverse complement strand
GAAGATATTCCTGCACTGGAGGTAGTCGTGGGTTTTTTGCTGAAGCAAATTTTTTCGCTCGTGAAGCTGCTCAATTCGGAAACGGGGCATAACCAAATTGCGGCGGGATTGGCGGCGGGTTTCGTGCTCGGGATGAGTCCAGCCTTTTCCCTGCAGACCTTGCTCATCTTTCTCTGCATCTTTTTGTTCCGCGTGCAGGCCGGCATGGCCTTTCTCGCGGCCTTCTTTTTTGCCTTTGTGGCTTGGGTCTTCGATCCGGCCTTCCACCTACTAGGCTCCTGGATCCTTGCCCTGCCCTCTTTGCGCGGCTTATGGACCACGCTCTACAATATGCCGCTTGTCCCTCTCACCCGATTCAATAATTCCGTGGTGATGGGCTCGGGCGTGTTGGCGATTGTTCTCAGCCCGATCGTCTTTTTGCTCGGGCGCATCTTGGTGCAAAAATACCGAGCCACCGTGGTGGCCAGATTCCAGCAAACGAAGTTTTGGAAAGCCGTGAAAGCCACGTCTTTTTACCGTTGGTACTACAGCTATGAGCAACTCTATGGAGCCTAAGGTGCAAAAAGAAATGAAAAAAAAGGGACCGATTCGTACAGAAGCTGTGGTGCCCTCCCTAATCCTCCTGGCCTTGGTCTACGGATATTTCGTGGTCTTTTTCGATGGCCATTTGCGACGCGGGCTGGAATTCGCCGCCACCCGCATCCACGGGGCCGAGGTGAATATCGGCCGCATCGACACCAGCTTCCTGCGCGCTTCCTTCCTGCTGAAGGATCTGGAAGTCACCGACAAAACCCAACCCGCCCGTAACCTCTTCCAGATCGGAGACATCCGCTTCGGCATGCTTTGGGACGCCTTGCTGCGAGGAAAAGTGGTGGTGGAAGATGCTTCGGTGCTCGATATCCAAGCCTACACCCAGCGGAAAAAACCCGGCTACGTGCTGCCCCCGCCCCCTCCGGGTGGTGGCCCCTCGCTCATCGGCAAGGTGCAAGACCAGGTGCTCTCCCAGGCTAAAGCCAAGATCCAGGATAATTTCCTGGGCGATTTGGCCAGCATGGCCGGCGGAGTGGACCCTCGCGAACAGCTGCAGAACATCCAGGCCGAGTTGAAGTCCAGCGCGCACCTCAAGAACTTGGAAAAGGAGCTCACCGAGAAACGCGCCGCCTGGGAGAAGCGCATTCGCGAGCTGCCAAAACCGCAGGATCTAAAGGCGCTCGAGACCCAAGCCAAAGCCCTGAACCTAAATTCGAAAAACCCGGCCGAGATTGCGCAGAATATCAAGAAGGCCAAGGAGATCGTGGACAGCGCCCAAAGCAAAATCAAGCAGGTGGACGATACACAAAAAGACCTCAACAACGACCTCACTGCCTACACCAAGGCCGTGGGCGATATGCAGAAGATGATCGACCAGGATGTCTTCGACCTGCAAAAGCGCTTGCAGCTCCCCGACCTCGATCCAAAATCTTTCTCCCAACAGATCTTCGGCAATATGATGGGCGAGAAACTCGCGTCTGTGCGCAAGTACGTCACCGTGGCCAGAAAATACATGCCGCCCAAGAAGACGCCCGAGCAAATCGAAGCGGAAAAGGCCGAGCAACTTCTGCCTCCCGCCCGTGGCGAAGGCAAGACCTTCACCTTCCCAGTGACCAAAGGCTATCCCCTCTTTTGGCTGAAAAAAGCCGCCATCAGCTCGGAAATCAACCAATCCGAGTGGAGCGGAAAAGTGAAGGGCGAGCTTAGGCATGTGAGCACCGACCCCTCGATCATCGGCCAACCGCTCCAGCTGCAACTGCAGGGAGACTTCCCCAAGCAGCAGGTGCTCGGCCTGGATTTCCTCGCCACCATCGACCACACCACCGAAGTGGCCAAAGAAAGCCTGAAGCTCGCCGTAGGCTCTTTCCCGCTAACCAATCTGGTGTTGATGGAATCGGCGGAAACGAAATTAGGCATCCAGGAAACCAGCGCCAGCTCGCAGCTCCTTGCGAGCCTTGCCGATGAGCAACTAAACGTGAAGTTCCAGGGACGTTTTGAAAAGCCGCAGTTCGAGCTCGCCATGAAATCCAAGCAGGTGCAGGAAGTGCTGTTGGCGATCCTCAGAGGGATCCCCACAGTGACCATGGCCGCCGAGGTGACAGGCTCGTGGGATAGCTTCTCGATGAACCTGAACTCCAACCTAGGCTCGGAACTCAGCCAGGGCTTTCAGAAACAACTTCAAGCCAAGGTGGGCGAAGCCAAGGCCAAGATCCAGGCCTTCGTGCAGAGCAAGATTGGCGGCGATAAAGAAAAAGTAGAAGGCCAGGTGCAGGCGCTGCAATCCGGGCCAGCAAAAGTACTGGGGCAAAACAAAGAAGAGATGAACAAGACGCTGAAGAGCCTGCAGGATCTGGCTAAAGGCGGAGCCGGCGGAGGCTTGCAGGAGAAGGGCAAGCAGCTGCTCCGGGGTTTTGGGATTTAGTGTTGGTGTGCTTGGGGCGCGCTTCGTGGTGGCGCGGCATGCTCTTTGAGCGCTTTATCTGCGAGGATCTCGACATGTAGCTCCGGTCATTCGCGTGACTAGCAGCGTATTTAAATGCACACTTACAACACAGTCTCTAAGCAAACCAATGACTACTTGAAGTTCTTCCTTACCGTTTGCATTAGTCGTGTGCAAGCAGTCGAGGGGAAAGTACCTAAACACATCCCATGGAAGAAGCCCCCTAGCTCCGGAAAAGTAGGCTACTGCAAGTTTGACCTCCGGTTTTTTAGCGTCGCAAGTCTCAGCAAAAGCGATATTGCAACTAAAGCTGAGAAGTAAGCTCGCCACTATAATATTCAACCTAAGAATTTTCATTTGTTCGCTCCGCTCAAAAATCGACAGTAGTGTCTTCTGCATCCTTCATCCGTTATGCCAGTCATACCTTTGCGAACAATCAGACGTCTAATAAATGAGAAGTATCTTTGTGATAGACAAAATGAATGATCTTGTTTCTAAGCCTAATGATTCTAGTCGATCACCGTGGGTAGAAAGGCGCTGGCTTCTAGTGGATACTTCGCATACGCGGTTTTCGTCACTCAAATAAAATCTTTGTTTTTAACACCTCAAATCGGATTCAGGCTGATCCGATCAGATGAAGAAACCTTCCGGCTGTCCCTATTCTCTTCCACAATCGACCCACATCCGGTCTTCCTTGATGCGGAAACCCAACTTCTCGTAAACGCGCAAGGCCGGTGCATTGTCAGCAAACACGGTTAAGCAAACATCATTGGTGAATTCCAGGCACTTTTCTACCAGGCCCGAGGTGAGTTCCGTTGCATGGCCTTTTCCGCGATGGTCTTTGTGAGTTTCAATGGACACAATGTTGAAGATCTCGGGCAAACAAACCATAGAGGAGCCGATCGCGCGAAGCTCTCCGCCTTCTTCCAGTCCGTAGAATACACGAGCTCCTTTGAGCCAGCCTATGAAACGAGGCGCAGCCTGCGCTGGTGCGCCCATAAAGGAGCAAAGAGCCGGCAGGTCCCGCTCCTGCAGTTGACGAGCGTCACCTTTGTGTTGCGGCTTGAAACTTGCGCGATCCACGTCCATGCGATGCTCGAGCTTAGATTTCGCTTCGGGGAAATAGGCGCGTACGACCTCTTCAAGGTGTGCGGGGGACTCCCTCACCGCAAAGGGTGCCTGGGGGCGCACCTCTCGAAAAAGCATTTCCACGTGGGCGGGTTCACCATCGACAACCAAAGTAGCGCTGCCCTCCTGGTGCGCGGGATGACCAGAAAAATGGAGGTACGATAGGGAGCTCCCTCTCTTGAGAAAGTAAAACTTCGAGCTTTCGGGCCAGGTGGTGAGATTTTGTAGCACAAGGGCGTGCTTCGCGGCTTCCCTTTTTAAGAGAGATAAAATCTCGTTTTTTTCATTCTCATTTAGGGAAGAAAACTCTTTCATTCATCGACCTCATAAAAGTTTTGGCCTTCTCTATGCCATGGCTTACGGTGCAAATCCACTGGTCTATTGCTAGGCGGAGGAGGGTACTTAAAGGCGCACAACTGCGCGAACGCTTGAGAGGCGGCTCTCGGCCGCCAGAGCGGAGGCGATTTTTGGGAAGGTCTCTTATCCCGACTGCTGGAAATTCCGGAACTTATTGTGCGCGGAACAAAGAAGCCTGAGATTTTCGGGTTCGTTGCTGCCTCCTTTGGCGTATTCGACAATATGATCGATTTCTAGGGCGTGCCTGCTTGTGCAGCGCTTGCCATTCTTTTCGTATTCGCATTGGTGATTGGCTCGCTTCCACACAAAGGACTGGGTGGCTCTGGGGATATGGCGTGTTCTATTTTCCTGCGCTTGGGGCGCCCTACGAGGCGGCGCATCAGCCTCTTTCAGTGCCTTATCGGCGAGGATCTCGATCAGCTTCGCCAGATCTCCGTCATAGTTTTGATGCGCCAGGAGGCCTTTGCATTTTTCTAGTTTTTCTAAGAGCTCGGGGC
>JAKFYM010000003.1 GCA_021730855.1 Bdellovibrionales bacterium | reverse complement strand
GGCGCAACCATCGCAGCAGGGACAAAAGAGACCAAAAAAGAGGACAAAGTGGAAAGCAAGGTGGCCACACCTATGGCCGCCGCGCAAAAGCCCAATAAAATGCAGTAGCAGTAGAAGCGGTTTCAAAAATAGACCGCTTCTAGCAATTTTTTCTCCGCCTCAACGCGGTACGAAAAAAAAGACAGGCTCCGACTCACTCTGTTACGATTAACCCATGAGAAAGTATTGCTTTCTATGGGTTTTTTTATTCACAGCTACAAATGCGCAGGCCGTAGATCCACCCCCAAGTGGTGCCGCCGCTAGTGGGCTGCCCGGAGCCACCACTTTTGTTCCCACCTCTCCCGTGCGACCCTCTACTCCTCAGTCTGCCACGGGCTCCCCCACTGTTCCCGTGGTGCAGGTCCCCACTCCCGACAGTATTCCCGCTCCCTCCTCTGTGAACAGTGCGCAATCTCCCGGGCAGTACCGCACCGCTCGGGGCGAGGTGAAGATTGAAAAAATGATGCTCGATCGCTACCGCCAATCCATGGTGCGCGTGACGGCCCGAGATCTTTCCGGTAATGAGCTTGGCCGCGCCATGGGAGTGGGAGTGGGCCGCAATGCTCAATACGTGGCGGCGCCGCTTTCCCTCGTGCTCGGCAATTCCCAGCAGTGGGCCGATACCATTGAGATCACCCATGCCGCCGGCAATAAATACCAAGCCCAGGTGGTGATCATCGACGAAGAAAAAAATCTTGTGCTGCTCGCTCCCGAAGCCCATCCCGCTCCCCTGCCCTTTGTGCGGGAGCTCGATGAGCGCCCCCAAACTACCGTCTATTATATTTCCTTTGAAAATAATCCGCAGGGCGTGATCCAGCCCAATGTGCACACCGGCCTGCTCGCGGCCGTGAATCAAGAAACGGGCCTGCTCTCCGTGGCCGGCGCCGACCTCCAGGACTCTTTTGCCGGCACCGGACTGGTCAACTCTCAGGGGGAGCTCGTGGGTATGCTCCTTCCCGGCGGGCGGGGCGTGCTCGCTTCCACTTTGCAAAAAATCGCGCTTCGCGCCCAGCGCCTCACCACCACCTTGCCCCCTCGCATGATCGGCGTGATCCTCGGGCGGGGCGTGCTGGTGGACCCACAAAATCCCACCGCCTTCTCCACCATCAGTGCCGCCTTCGATGCGATCAAAAAAGGCGAAGCCCCCAAGGCTCATCCGGAGCGCTACCATCCAGCCAAAGACAAATCGGTGGCCCCCAAATCCCTGGACCGCGTGATCGTGAAGGTGATGCCTGGCACCTATAAGGAAGGAAAAGCGCTGGTCGTCCCGGCCAATGTTTCGCTCTCGGGCTCAGGCCCCGATCGCACCGTGCTCGTGGGAACCAGCCCCGACAAACCCGTGGTGCTCCTACAAAAAGCGAACAATAGCTCGCTCTCCGGCTTCCGCATCGTGCCTGCAGCTCTGCAACAAATGAAGGCTCCCACCGTGATCGTGAGCGAGAGCCGCGATGTCTCCATCCTTGGCAATGTGCTCGAAGCCAAGGGGGGCGTGGCCCTTTGGGTGCACCAGAGCCAGCTCGTGAAAATCCTGGCCAATGCCTTTGCCCGCGGGCAGGCGCGCGCCCTATCCTGCGACCGCTCCGACCTCCGCGCCGAAGCCAATGCCTTTCTGAGCGATTGGCCGATTGCCGTTTCCGTTGATCGTGAATGTTCGGCCGAAATTTTTCGTAATCTTTTTCTCGAAAATAAAAACTCCATTTCCGTTTCTTCCCTCGTGCGCCGAGTGAAGATTGAAAGAAATACCTTCGTGCGCAATTCCGTGGCCATCAAGCTCACCGCCAACGACTCGCTGGCGGCCATCGACGACAATCTCTTTTTCGAGAACACCTATGGGCTGTTCGGCCTCGGCAACTACGACACGAGCCGCATTGGTCGCAATGCGATCTGGAAAACAAAATTCATGCTCCAGGGCCGCAACTTTTCGCGGCCTGATTTTATCCGCACCGAGCCGCAGTTCAACGATCCCGGCCACTATGATTTCCGCGTGGGCCCGGGAAAAAGCCAGGCCGGAGGCGCCGCCAAGGAAGCCGGTGCCGATGTGGGCGCCTTCCAACGCGCAGACCTCTTGGGCGGACTCACCACGCAGATCGCCGTCGCCCTGCGCACGGCCACGGGCGAGAAGGACTTGCTCGCGGCCTGGGGACTAGAATAGAGCCCGCTTCTAGGTTAGATTGGCGTCTATGAAAAAGCTCAAAGTTGCCGAAGTTCGCGAAACCTTTTTGCACTTTTTTGAGAACCAGGGCGCCACCCGCGTGCGCTCCTCCTCCCTCGTTCCCGCAAATGACCCCACCCTGCTTTTCACCTCAGCCGGGATGGTGCAATTCAAAGATGTTTTCACCGGCAATGAAAAACGTCCCTACACACGCGCCACCACCGCGCAAAAATGCCTACGGGCTGGTGGCAAACACAATGACTTAGAAAACGTGGGCTTCACCAGCCGCCACCATACTTTTTTTGAAATGCTCGGAAACTTTTCCTTTGGCGACTACTTTAAAAAAGAGGCCATCGCCTGGGCCTGGGAGTTGGTCACGGAGGTCTACCAACTGCCGAAAGACCGCCTGCATGTCACCGTTTTTCGGGAAGACGACGAAGCCTATAAAATTTGGCACGAGCAAGTGGGTGTGCCCAAGGAGCGCATTTATCGCTTTGATGAAAAAGACAACTTCTGGAGCGCGGGAGACGTGGGGCCCTGCGGGCCCTGCACCGAAATCTATTTCGACCGTGGGCCTAGCTTCAATACCGGGAATCCCGAGCTCGACAAAATGGGCGGCGATGGCGACCGCTTCCTCGAGTTCTACAACCTCGTCTTCATGCAATACAATCGGGATGCCAGCGGCCAGCTTTCGCCCTTGCCCAAACCCAGCGTAGATACCGGCATGGGCCTCGAACGCATCGCTTCGATTCTGCAAGATGTGCCCACCAACTACGACACCGATATTTTCCAAACCATCATCCAGGCCATCGAAAAACTCGCCGACTATTCTTATGAAGGCGGCATGAAGGAAAAAGCTGTCGCCACGCGCGTGATTGCCGACCACCTCCGCGCCGTCTCTTTCCTGATCGCCGATGGGGTGCTGCCTTCCAACGAAGGCCGTGGCTACGTGCTGCGACGGATCCTTCGCCGCGCTGTGCGCTATGGCAAGCAGCTCGGTTTCCAAACTTCCTTCCTCGAAAAGCTAGTGCCCTCCCTGGTGCAAGCCATGGGGCAGGCCTACCCCGAGCTGAAAGCTAAAGAGGGCTTCATCCGCGAGGCCGTGCGCGCAGAGGAGGAAAAATTCTTCCTCACCCTCGAAAAGGGCCTGCAGATTTTGTCGGAAGAAATCGGCAAGCTAAAAAAAGGGACAAAACTTCCCGGCTCCGTGGCCTTCCTCTTGTACGATTCCTTTGGTTTTCCGCTCGACCTCACGAGCGTGGTCTGCCGTGAGAAAAATATCGAAGTAGACGAGGCCGGATTTGAGTCCGCCATGGAGCGCCAGCGCAACCAAAGCCGTGCGGCGCAAGAGGGCGACAAACAGATCGGGGAAAATCTGCAGGTTTATTCCGGCCTAGCCAAAAAAATCCGCGCCACGGCCTTCCATGGCTATGAGGCGTTTGAAAAAGAGGGCAAGCTGCTTGCGCTCATCCAAGATGGCCAGGAAGTAAATAAAGTTTATTCAGGAAGGTTTGAGGCCATCTTTGATAGCTCGCCCTTTTACGCCGAAAGCGGGGGCCAGGTGGCCGACACCGGATCCTTAGTGGCAAATGGGCAGGAAGTGGCGCGCGTGCTGCACGTGAAGAAGCCCCTGCCAAGCCTCACCGTGCTGAGCGGCGAAAGCCTGGGCGCGGGCCTCGAAGTGGGCAAGATCTACCTCCAGCGCCTGCCCCGCGAAGTACGGCTCAAGACCATGGCCAACCACACCGCCACCCACCTCCTGCACTGGGCGCTGCGCGAGGTGCTAGGCTCCCATGTGAAACAAGCGGGCTCGCTAGTGTCTCCCGAGCTCTTGCGGTTTGACTTCACGCACTTCAAGGCGATGACCGAAGAAGAGCGTGAAAAGGTGGAAGCCCTCATCAACGAGAAAATTTCCCTGGCCCAGCCGCTGCAAACCAAACTCATGACCAAGGACGCCGCCATCGCCGCCGGAGCCATGGCCCTCTTTGGCGAAAAATATGACGACGAAGTGCGAGTGGTCTCGATCGGCGAAGGATTTTCCACCGAGCTCTGCGGCGGCACCCATGTGGAAAATAGCGCGCAAATTGGCAGCTTTGTGCTCGTAAGCGAGGGCGGAGTGGCGGCCGGCGTGCGCCGAATCACGGCCTACACCAGCAGCACCGCGCTGCAATTCTTGAAACAAAAAGCCAAGGCATTCGACCAAGTGCGCGAAGCCCTGAAGATCAATGTGGCCGAAGAGGTGCTGCCGCGGCTCGAACGCCTGCAAGCCCGGGAAAAGGAACTAGAGAAAAAACTTTCGGCCATC
>JAKFYM010000221.1 GCA_021730855.1 Bdellovibrionales bacterium | reverse complement strand
GAGCGAAGGAGAATAGATGAGCGAAGGAGAATGGATGGGCGAAGGCGCATAGTTACGTTTCGGTACTGTTTAGTATTTATTTGGGCGACACTAACAGTTTTCGCCTTCCTGCGTTTCGTGCTCAATAAAAAGCAGGTCTGGAGCGAACACTTCAAGAGAGAACGCACAAGCCCCACTCACCCGCACTCAAAGCCCCAGCACCCTTCCCTACTCCACCTTCCAAAGCCGGTACAAACTCTCTTCCGTAGCCGTCCACGAGCCACGGCCCTTCGCCGCTGGTGGCATCGTCTGCACGCGCACCACGCGAATCATCAAAGGTGGTTTTTCCTTTTCTTCCGTCGCGGCAGGCGCCCGACTATCACCCGCAAACGCCAGCTTTTTCACCGTGCCCGGGGCAAAGCGCAGAAACTCCACACTCACTTCCGACTCGCCCGTCACCGAAGCCAATGCGCGCGCGCTTTTTGTTTCCGAGAAGCTAGCGATCGGCAATCCCAAGCGGTTCGTACCCATCACTCGTCCGAGACGCTGGAATTGGCAAACCTCTTGGCCGTTCATTTTCTCAAAAGAAAGTCGGCCGTAGGCCACCAAGCCGTCTTCGTCCGGCACAAATGCATCAAAGACCTTGGCCTTGGTGTCACCCCAAAGCAAACCATTCAGCACCACCGCTTCGGCGGGAATCGACTGGCAAGCCACCCCAGGACGGGCGCTCATAAAAACAGAGGCCGAAATAAATCTCAGCTCCGCGCGCTTTTCGTTTTTCACGCGCTTCGGCTTGCCCGCCTCATTCTTGGTGAACTCTAGCGAGCCCCTCCAGGATCCAGTCAGCGAAGCAAAGGGAAAGTCCTGCCATTCCTTGTCCTCAGAGGTGCAAGAGTGGCAATCCGCTTGTAAAAGCTTTTTCGAGGCGCAGCTCGAGAGTGTGAGCAAAAGAAAAAATAAAATGAAACCCTGTCTTCCGTGCATGGAGTTCTCCTTATGAGAACTCATCGGCAGCAGGATAAAATTTATTTAGAAAGGACCCGAGAAATCCGGAAAGTAACAAGAGCTCCGGGAGTGCGCCCGCAAAGGCGAAGGCACGCCCGCAAAGCCCAGGCTTTAGAGAACCGCGCCGCGGCCCAAAGAAGCAGCACCCGGAACGCGAGGGCCGATCGGGCAGGCCGTCATGTCGTCCGCCATTCTCTGCCACTCGGTATCGGGCAAGGCCTTGAGCTCAGGGTTCGCCTGGCGCATATCATTCAATGCGGCCCTCATCGCTGCCGCCTGACGATCCGCCACGTTCGCGATGCGAGCGATCTCCGGCAAGGCGAGTTTCGCCTGCGCGGCCACCAAGGTGCTGGTCAAACCAGTCATCGCGGCGGGGCCTTCCACTTTTCCAGCCCAGTCCGTGATCAGGTTTGCAATGCGGGTCGGATCCACGATCCCAAACTCCGCCGCCGCAATCGCTGCGTTCCAGGCGTGCTCGCGGTTGCCTTCGTTGATCACCGCCGAATTCAGGCCTTCCAGAATTTTCACCGCATTGGCCGCCACGGGCGCCGTTCTGATGCGCGATACCAGAGCTTGCACCGCTTCCGGGTTGCGCTCACGCAAGAATCCTTTGGAAATCGCCAAGCGGATTAAGCGCAGCTTGCTTGGATCCACCAAGCCAGCTCTGGCCATTTCGTCCACGGCTGCGCGCACGATCGCGGCATCCGAGGAACTCAGGCGCGTGATCAGGTTCTCGATTTCCGCCGGGCTCTTGCCTTTAGCCGCCATGGCAGCTCGCAAGCGAGCCGAAGCCACGAAGCGGGCCGCACGTCCACCCACGATTCCCATTCCGAAAAAATCAAAAGGCAGGAGGGCGATCTGCATCGTGGCCTCATCCGCCGCCGCCGTCACATCGGTCATATCCGCCACTGCGCGGCCGTTATTCTGGGTCTCCACCACGCTGAAGGCACGTTGGTTCGCCTGGGCAAAGTTATTGAAGGCACTGATTTTCATTGCGCTCGACCAAACGCCCGCCGCAGAGGTGGCCATAAAGGTCGAAGCCGTAAGGGTTGGCACTGATCCGGCGGCGGCCATTGCGGCTGGTCCCACAATCGCAGCAGCACCCACCGTGCCCACCATTCCGATCATCATCGCGATATTGCCAGCCGTTTTCTGCTCAGCCACCATCGCGGTCACGCCCGTGGCCGTTTGGCAAAAACTCTTATCTTCGGCCAAGATCTCACGCACGATCGGGCCGTACTGGAGCAAGCTTTGGACTCTATTCGGGCCGGCCGAGCCTCCGGGCATCGGGGCTCGTCTCGGGCCCATAAACCCCTGGACCTTCGCCAATTCAGCGCGCGCATTCGCCAAGACCTTATCGGCAGCCGCGGCTAGCTCTTGGTTCGAAGGAGTGGTCGTGCGCAGGTAACCCACAAGCGGAACCGACTGCACAAGATTTGCGTAGTTTTCCACATGCTGGGCCGTGAGCTCGTCCGATTTCACGGCGGTGACTCGAGGAAAATAGGTCGCTTTCGCACGGGCTTCCAACGCCTCGTTATGAACAGCATTGGGGCCGGTTCCGTACATAGCGGAACGACCGCCGTTAATATACCAACCGCAAAACCAGCCATCGGGATGCGGATTTCTCGTCGTTCCCCCTGTTGGTCCGTTACACGCGCCAGAGCGGCCCCCGTCCGGTAAACGATGGAGGTTATTGCTAATGGCCGTATTCCAAACTTGTTCTAGTTGTTGCGTCTCGGCGGCCTTCACGGCGGCCAGCTGGGCTTGTTCCGCGGCGCTTAGAGCCGCAGGGTCCAGGAGCAAATCTGTGTTGAGATAATCTTTAACGGCATTTCCGATCCGGCCCAAAAAGCCCGCATTGCCACGAATGAGCGCGCGCTCCACGCGTGCCTTGGGCATCACTTCTTCAATTTGGTCACGCAGCTCACTCACCACGTCATCACAATTTTCCACATCATAAAACGCTCGCTCTTCGGCGGTGGTGGCAGCGGCAAGCTTCTGGGCGAACCAAGCCCTGGCGGCAGCGCCCGTGGCATTGGTGTTGGTGGGCGCATTCCAAGCACGGCCCGGGCCGGCCTCTCCAGCACCTAAGACTTTGGCGCACTGAGAGGTGACTTCAGCAAATTTGGCATTCAACTGGATACGCGCCAAGGCACGACTCCCCACGCGATTCAGGAATTCGGTCAGTTTTAGATTGTCTTCTTGGGTGGCCAATCTATTGGAGAGGGTCTGCAAGAAATTTCCTTGCGGCATCACCTGCACATTTAGCTCCGCGCACTGGCTGATGGCCTGGTCCCAGAAGGCCTGGTTGGCGCGATAGTCGGAGCGGGAAATGAGAGGAATGTCTCGGCAGGCCTCAAAAGGGGACTTCTGCAACTGCAGATTGTCCAAAGGTCCGGCATGGGCGTTTAGTCCGACAACCAAAAACAAAAATAAATTCTTCATTCCATCCCCACTGAATATAGGAGGCCTTGGGTGGCCCTATGAAATGATATCGTCAGCGAGGATCCAAATATTTACTGTTTTTTCCATGGCTTGGATAAACCGGTGGCGTTAGTTGCGAGCGGATCGCTCGGGCACACTCCGGCGTGTATTTCTGGCGTGTAGAAAAGACAGAAAAAGGCCCCCTTACAAAGAAGGAGGCCAGAAAAAACAGGAAAAATGATGAGGCCGTCCGCTGGCCTCAAATCGAATCCCCTAGAGCAGCTTCAAAGCATTCGCAGGGGCACTGTTCGCCTGAGCGAGCACGGCCACGCCGGCGCTCTGTAGGATCGAGCTCTTGGCGAGGTTCGAGGCCTCTACCGCGATATCTGTGTCTACGATCCGGGATTTGGCTTCGCTCACGTTCTCGATATGAATGCCGAGATTATTGCTCGCGGAAGTCAGGCGATTTTGCAAAGCCCCCAAGCCGGCACGGTAGTTACTCACCTGGCTCATCGCCTCATCAATGCTCTCGAGGCTATCGACCGCATCGTCACGCGAGCTTACGTCGGCGCCAGAGATGCCCAAGGCACTCACGGAAGCGTCCGCTTCGTCCGCCTGGTAGCGGATCACGTTATTGTCGCCAGCCTTCGAGCCCACCTGGAAGCTTAGCTCTCCGCCGCTGCCGTCGAGGAGCTTGCGTCCATTATAGTTGGTCACGGCGGCGATTCGGTCCACCTCGGAGCGCAGGGTTTCAAATTCCTTTTGCAGGAGTCCGCGCTCTTCGTCGCCCAAGGTATCGGAAGCGGCTTGCACGCCCAGCTCCCGGAGGCGAATCAATATATTAGAAACCTCGTTCAAGGAGCCCTCGGCCGTTTGCACGAAGGACACCCCATCGTTGGCGTTTCTCTGGGCCTGCTGGAGGCCCCGGACTTCGGCCGCGAGGTTTTGGCCGATGGCCAAGCCAGCGGCATCATCTCCGGCATTCACCACGCGTTGGCCCGAAGAGAGCCTGGCGATCGAACGGGAGGTTTGTTTGGTCGATTCCTCTAAATGTCGCTGCGACACTAGGGACGATACGTTGGTAGCGATCCTGAGACCCA